>JBDHQB010000001.1:0-200213 GCA_039806825.1 Parachlamydiaceae bacterium
GGATGAAGGATGAAGGATGAAGGATGAAGGATGAAGGATGAAGGATGAAGGATGAAGGATGAAGTCTATTGAAATCAGATTTACCAACTTTAATTAGTCAAGCATTATTTCATCTTTCGTCCATTTTTTTTTAGTTTCATCCTTCATAATTCATAATTCATCCTTCCTTTTAGTAGGATTTGGCGAAGATGGCGTCGAGCTTTGCAGGTTTACCTGTCAAAATGCATTTGCCTTCGGTGCCTGATTGTTTGAGCGGTAGGCATCGGATCGATACTTTTAATGGCTCCAACATGGCTTCTGTCCCTTCATCTCCGCACCACTTTGCTAAAATGAATCCGCCATGAATTTCAGGCTTTTCTGCATTTTTCGGAGTGAAGAATGCTTTCATTTCTTCAAACGTCTTGATATCAGTGCGAATATTTGCATCGCGATAAGACTTCGCTTGTAGGAAATAATTGTTTTGGATCTCTTCAAGGATATCCACAGCCTGTGTTGAGAATGCATCAACTGTATAGCTTGTCTTTTCCTTATGTGGCTTGTCCCTGCGAGCAACCATCACATTTTTAGCTTCAGCTTCACGTGGGCCCACTTCAATCCTGAGAGGTACACCTTTCTTAATCCACTCCCAATTCTTTTCTCCGCCCCTTTTGTCGCGGCGATCGACTGTCACAACTAAAGGCCTGCCCAAATAGTTCAAACCACGCAATTTCTTTGCGACCTCTTCAGCATAATCGAGAACTGAGGCTTCAAGTTCTGGTTTAGGTATAAATGGCAAAATCACAACATGGACAGGACTTATTCTTGGAGGCAATCTCAATCCATCATCATCCCCATGGACCATGATCACACTGCCAATCATTCTGGTTGTTGTTCCCCACGATGTCGTGTAACCGTATTCAAGCTGTCCCTCTTTATTCGTGAACTTGATTTGAGAAGCCTTTGCAAAATTTTGTCCTAAATAATGGGAAGTTCCTGATTGTAGGGCTTTGAGATCTTGCATCATCGCTTCTATTGTAAATGTGCTAACTGCACCTGGGAAGCGTTCTCCAGGTGATTTTTCTCCCAAAATAAGTGGAACTGCTAAATACTCTTCACACAAAGAGCGATAAACTTCTAACATTTTGTGTGTTTCTTCCAAGGCTTCCACCTCGTTTGCATGGACAGTATGCCCTTCTTGCCATAAGAACTCTGTCGTCCTAAGAAAAATGCGTGGACGCATTTCCCATCTGACAACGTTCGCCCATTGGTTGATCAAAAGTGGAAGGTCGCGATAGGAAGAAACCCAACGGGAAAAAGATTCGCCGATGATAGTTTCTGAGGTAGGTCTGACAATAAGGGGTTCTTCGAGTTCTCCTGTAGGAACAAGTTTGCCATTCACCTCTTCCAGTCTGTGATGGGTAATGACAGCGCACTCTTTTGCAAATCCTTCAACGTGCTCAGCCTCTTTTTCTAAAAAGCTTAAAGGGATGAACAGTGGGAAATAGGCGTTCTGGTGGCCGGTTGCTTTAATCTTATCGTCTAAAATACGTTGAATATTTTCCCAAATGCCGTAACCCCACGGTTTTATGACCATGCAACCGCGTACAGGGGAATTTTCTGCCATATCAGCAGCTTTGATAACTTGCTGAAACCACTCTGGGTAGTCATCTTGGCGAGTTGGAGTAATAGCGTTTTTTTCTGCTGTAGTCTTTTCATTGGCCATGGGATTATCCTTAAAATCAAATGCGATATATTACATTATTCTAAATTTAAATGGAACGGAGTGCCGAAATCCCTCAATAAACGATTAAGGAATAGGGTGTATTCTAGATTTACTGGAAAGGATTTTTCTTCGATTGTGGAGATTGGGACAATCCCTCGAAGTGCATTACAAATATAAAATTGAATATTGTTTGGAAGATCTTCAAATTGGGTTTTAACGGCATGGACTCCCCATCCTTGACTAGCGCACAGTTTTTTTAAAAGCGTAACTGTAGTGCCTTCAAGATAGGAAAGGGAAGTATCGGGGAAATAGAAATTATCACCTTCACGCCAAAAGATATTACCCATCGAAACTTCTGTCAAGTAACCCTCTATGGATTTCATGATAGCATCATCAAAAAACCTTTCTTGAGCATATCTTTGGACAAATAAATGGTCTAAATAGGAAAGAGTTTTTATGGAAGCAGTTGGACTTGTATTTGGCAAAGGATAAAGGCACAAACGCAAAGGTCTCCCCTCTGTTTGAAAGGGATCGAGGGTCATAATTAGGTCAGTTTTTCGGTCATGTGTGCAGGGAACGATCCATTTCATCCTCCACACACCTTTTTCAGCATTGTTTTTGCGGACTAATGTTTTTAGCCACTCTGATTTGACTTCAGGAACTTCTAGCTTGAGCTTTGCGCAATCGTGCAATAGCCTAAGATGGTGGGCCAGAAAATTTTCAATCCTATTATCATTCAATCTTAGAGTTCTAAAAATCCCTTCTCCGTATAAGAATCCACGATTCGTGACAGACACGGTGGCCTCGTTCTCAGGTACACACTCGCCTTTACACCAAACATACTTCATGAATTCTTTAGACATAGCTAACTTTTTTGCCTATTTTTTAAAGAGTCTCGGTATTCGAGGATCTTTGCGACAACTTCGTCGATTGTCAAGTCGGAAGTATCGATAATACCTGCATCGGAGGGCTGTTTTAAGGGAGCTATCTCTCGTGTTGAATCTAGTTCATCCCTTTTCAGGATATTTTCCATGACTTGTTCAACACTCATCCCTTTACATTCCTCAGGGTACTTTGCTAGAAATTCTTCATATCGTCTGCGAGCTCTTACTTCTGGCCTTCCAGTGAGAAAGATTTTCACTTGGGCATCGGGGAAAACTACTGTGCCCATATCTCTTCCTTCGAAGACTGCATTTACACCTTTTGCAAGTTCACGTTGGAGCAAGGTCATTTTTTCACGCACAAAAGGCATTGCTGAAATGAGAGAAACGTTGTTGTTGACCCTTTCACTACGGATTTGTTCAGTAACTTCCTCTTGGTTTAGGAAGTAATGCCGTTCACCTCGTATCATTTTGATACGGAAATCAAAAACTTCAAGATATTTCTTAATGGCTTCGATATCATTAAGATCGATTTTATTTTCAAGCAGTCCATAAGTAAAAGCGCGATACATTGCACCTGTATCGAAATAGATATAGCCAACAGCTGCAGCGAGTTTTTTAGCAATCGTACTTTTTCCTGTTGCTACAGGGCCATCGATAGTTATAATCATAAGATCTGCCTCTTATTGAACAGCAAGATAGAAATAAAGGATCGGAGCAGCAAAGACAAGGGAATCTAAAATATCCAACATACCACCTAGGCCAGGCAACTGATTACTATCCTTTACTCCTGCATCCCTTTTAATTAAGGATTCAGCTAAGTCTCCAAATTGGGCAGCTATGCTTAGTAGAGCACCGAGCCCAACGGCTACAGAGAGTGAAACTGGTCCATGTCCTATTGCAAGTTTATGCCCTAGCATAAGAAAAAACAAGACACTGGTCAGAATACCTATTAAAAATCCTCCAATGGAGCCTTCCCAAGTTTTTTTCGGGCTGATTATTGGAGTCATTAAAGTTTTACCTAATTGCTTACCAATAACATATGCACCAATATCGGTCATTTTAACTACTGCGATCAGGCACATAAACCACCATCTTCCATCCTCTGTATCAGGGTGAAAATAGAAAATTTCTAAAGCAAAAGATAGGGGAATAGCTAAGTAAATAAATCCAAAAAATGTCATTGCAAGATTGACAAGGGGACGTTTACCTGCGGCAAAATAGTAAATGAATCCTCCCACAAGTAAAGAATATAGAAGAACTTGTGGTAGATAGAAAGTGTAAGGCATTTCAGACTGCAGATAAAAAGAAAAGGCGTAAACAAAAGCTCCGAGTACTCCTAAAGTGTCTAAAGGTTCATACCCCTTTAATTCACAAATGCGATAAAACTCCCACAAAGCTAAAGCGATAGCTGCAGAAGAAACAAGAGCGAACAAAGGACGAAAGAAGGGATGCCAGGAAAGGTAGATGAGCAAAAATAACAGCCCAATAGCTAAGGCGCTTACTGCCAATCGCTGATAAAAAGGACGCAAATCAGATAGCATCCGAAACCCTAGGTAAATCAAATTTAGAATTCAGAAGACAGCAGTCAGAAATCAGAATTAAAGGAATTTCAATCTTCCGTCTTCTGAATTCTGTCTTCTGTTTTCTATAAATACTATCCATATTTTTTAGTATCCTCCGCGCCTTTCCCGCTTTTGGAAGTCAATTAAAGCTTCCAGTAAGTGATTAGGTGTAAAATCGGGCCAAAGCTCTTCTGATACATAAAACTCTGAGTAAGATAATTGCCAGAGTAAAAAGTTGCTGACCCTTAATTCTCCTCCTGCACGTATAAGAAGATCTGGATCTCCCCAAGGCGAAGTATCTAGGTATTTTGCTATTGTAGACTCTGTAATATTTTCAGCTTGGATCATCCCTTGCTGTAAATCATTTAGGATCTTTTGCATTGCCCGACGTATATCATCCCTACCCCCATAATTTACAGCTAAAACTAAAACCATTTCATTGCAGTGGGCGGTCGACTCTTTAGTAGAAATAATGCGATCGTTGACTTCTTTTGGAATTTTTTCCAGGTCGCCAATGGTTTCTAAACGAATTCCTTCGTTGATCATCAATGGAGTATAATGCGCAAGGTTGGACTCTAGCATCCACATGAGAAAGCGGACCTCTTCCGGGGTACGGTTAAGGTTTTCAGTAGAAAGTGTGTAAACGGTCAAAACCTTGATACCAAGAATTTTTGAAGCTTTAATGATATTTGAAAGGGTGTCAGCTCCTTCTTGATGTCCTTGAGGAATATTTTCACGCGCTTTTCTTGCCCAGCGTCGATTTCCATCAGGGATGACGGCGACATGCTTAGGAATACGTGTAGGGTCTAAAGCGCTTAATAGCTCAAGGTCAAAGAGCGATTCTTTTGGCGTGCTGCACTCAGATGGCATCATAAATTAATCACCTGCTTTAAGAACTTCCATGAAGGCGCTTTGTGGAATTTGGACCTTTCCAATCTCCTTCATGCGTTTCTTACCCTTCTTTTGCTTTTCCCAAAGCTTTCTCTTACGCGTGATATCGCCTCCATAACATTTTGCAGTGACGTTTTTGGTAATCGCACGGATTGTTTCCCGAGCGATGACTTTACCACCTATAGCAGCCTGGATGGGGACTTTAAATAGCTGTTGTGGGATTACATCGACAAGTTTTTCGCAAATAGCACGCCCTTTGCTTTCCGCTTTTGTACGGTGGACCAAGCAAGAGAAAGCATCCACAGGCTCTTCATTGACACGAATTTCTAATTTGATGATATCGCCTTCTTCATATCCATCAAACTCGTAATCAAACGAACCATACCCACGTGTGATCGATTTCAATTTATCGTTGAAGTCGGTAATAATCTCGTTTAAGGGCAATCTATACGTCAAAAGCAATCTGCGAGCGTCCAAAGTCTCTGTCTTAATGCAAGAACCCCGCTTTTCCATTCCAAGATTCATGACAGGACCTAAATATTCCGCTGGAACAATAATGTGTGACTTCACCCAAGGTTCTTCCACCCATCCTATGTTCGCTGGATCAGGATAATGGGCAGGATTATCCACCTCTTTTGTTGTTCCGTCGTTCATCGTGAATTTGTAGATGACGCTAGGCGCTGTGGAAATAATATCGATATCAAATTCCCTTTGAATCCTTTCAAAGACAATTTCCAGGTGAAGCAATCCCAAGAATCCGCAACGGAAGCCAAAGCCTAAGGCCATGCTGCTTTCCTGTTCGATATGTAATGCAGAATCATTCAACTGAAGTTTTTCTAATGCGTCACGAAGTGCTTCGAAATCTGTCGCATCAATAGGATAAATCCCTGCAAAAACTACTGGCGTAATATGTTTAAACCCTGGCAATGGATCTTTTGCAGGGTATTTTTGCAGAGTAATTGTATCCCCTACTTTTACATCGGAAGATTTCTTAATGTTCGCGATCATATATCCCACTTCGCCTGGCAGTAGTTTATCAACAGGTTTTTCGTGGGGAGTAAATTTACCTACTTCCAATACCTCAAAGTTTTTATCTGTGGCCATCATTTTGATCTGAGACCCTTTTGTGATCTCACCACTGACAACACGTATATAGACCATCACTCCGCGGTAAGTGTCATAATGGGAATCAAAAACTAGGGCGCGAAGAATATTGTCTTCTGGCGCTTTCGGATGAGGGACATGGGCGATGATTTTTTCTAATATTTGATCGATTCCAATTCCCGATTTCGCAGAGCAACTCACGGCATCAGAGGTGTCAAGGCCGATCACATCTTCAATCTGCTTTTTGACTCCTTCAACATCCGCGGAAGGAAGATCGATTTTATTTATGACTGGAACAATCTCAAGATTTCTTTCTAAGGCCAGATGCACGTTAGCCAAACTTTGCGCTTGGACCCCTTGACCGGCATCCACAACTAACAAAGCACCTTCACATGCTGATAGCGAGCGTGAAACTTCATAAGTGAAGTCAACGTGTCCAGGAGTATCGATCAAATTAATTTGATAGAGCTGCCCATCATTTGCTTTATAGTTCATTGTCACGGGATGGGCTTTAATTGTGATCCCACGCTCTCTTTCAAGGTCCATATCATCCAGAACCTGAGCTTGCATCTCTCGCGCTTCAACAGTATGAGTTAACTCTAAAAGACGGTCAGCAATAGTTGATTTGCCATGGTCTATATGTGCAATAATTGAAAAGTTTCGTATTTTTTCTATATCGTATTTAGTCATCACATTCTCTTAACTAAGACTACTAGCAAAACACCATTTTGTATCTTTATAGTAATTTTTTCTTGCATTGCAACATTTGAAAGACTCATAAAATGAGTATTTAAAGTTGCTTGATTTAATTCCCATTTCAAACCTTTTGAAGTCACACCCTCTGCAGAATCCCCTATGGGTAATAAGGAAAGGGTTTGGCCAGGAAAACAATCTATCTCCACTTGATCAGTAATAGCATATAGAGTTTCCGATTCCGTTTCAATCCTCAGTTTACCTAGCATCCTGCCAAGCAAGTTTAAATTATAAAGTGCGTGCTCAGGCCTTCCTCCTAAGGCTCCATATATAATTATATATTTAGGATTAAACTCTTCAGCCTTAGTGATTCCCAATTCAAGATCTGTAAAGTCCTTATCCCTTGGGAAAGCATATTGGTAAACATCTTTGTATTTAAGAAGAAGGCTATGGTCAACAGAATCAAAGTCGCCAACAATCAAATCTGGCCGGATCCCCATAGCTTCGCAGTGGTGGAGTCCACCGTCTATAGCAATGATTTTTTCAGACTTTTTAACTTGTTCGCGCATGATTTCTGGAGAACCTAGTTCTCCATTAGCGACCAATGCAACTGAGAGGACTAAAGAAGCATTCATATCTGCCGCCTTTTGTGAACTTTGCGGCCAAGATGACTCGAACATCCACCGAGTTTCCCCGACTAGAACCTGAATCTAGCGCGTCTACCAATTCCGCCATGGCCGCGTAAAAAAAGAATGCCGATGACCGGACTCGAACCAGCACTTAGTTGCCTAAAGTAGATTTTGAGTCTACCGCGTCTACCAATTCCGCCACATCGGCATAAAAACAATTACAAACCATTAGAATCGATTCGTAAAAAGGATACAATAGGGAAATTAAAGATTTCTGGAAAGAAAAAAGAATGAGAGTATGGACAAAAGGACAATGGACACTATGGACATGTCCATACCGTCCATAAGAGTTTTTTATGAAAAAGATTTTATTACTTCTCCTGTTTATTGCTTCTCTGAACGCTGAAGAGTTCAAACCTAATTACCCAGACTTTGATGTTGCCCTCAGCCGATATGGAGAACATCAAGTTGCCTACTTCAATACTTTCAATAAGATGACCTCCAGCAATTTCAGCGACCATTTATGGAAAAAAGATTTTTACACATTCAACCAGAGACTTTACAACAGGAACCAAGAAGCTCCTTATAAGAGCGATACCTCTAAACATATCCCTAAAATCATCCATCAAATTTGGTTGGGGAATCCCCTTCCAGAACTTTATAAAATCTGGATGAAGACCTGGGCAAATCTAAAGGGGTGGGAATATAAGCTATGGACGGATGCTGAAGCAGAAAAATTTGAATTTACCCATCCTGATCTCTATAAGAACGCGAAAAACTATGGTGAACGCGCCAATATTTTACGTTATGAGGTCCTACATCGCTATGGAGGACTTTATGTAGATGTGGACATGGAATGTATTGACATAGAGTTTTTTGATTATGCCCATTCCCACTTTGATTTGTATGTTGGGATAGAACCTCTGGACCACGGTTTTTTGATCTGTAATGCTGTTGTGGGGGCGATTCCGAACCATCCATTGCTTACAAAAATGATTAAAGATATGCCCTCTTATCATGAAATGATCGTGAAGGATAAAAATTACAAGAAGGTAAACTTTTTTGGTCCTACCTATATTAGCAAGAAGCTAATGGAATATGGTGTAAGGAATAAAACCGTTGATATGGTATTTCCAAGCACATTTTTTTATCCAATCAGCATTAGTCAAGTAAAAGCCAAGAGCTGGGATGCAGCTCAGCATACCTTTCCTGAGACTGCTGCAATCCATTGGTGGGATGGGGGTTGGCTAAAGCCTCAAGCCCAGCTAAAAAAGGATTAAAGCAACAGTTTCGTTAGACGATTTTACCGTAGAATTTGCTGAACCCATCCAGACCACTTCTTCGTCAATCATGTTAGGTCATTAAGCGCAAAATTATTGCTCGCGCTTTAAAGCGCGAGCAATAATTAGTGAGAAGGTTAATCAAGTTGAGGACAGCAGATGTTAGAACCTGCTACAGCTGGTGAATCCCCAGGTGCTTGGGAAGGAGTGACATTAATACAGTTAACGCCTCCATTGTTGCAGGAAGTATTGAAATAGGTCTCTGCAGGACCGTTTGCAACAACTGGAACTCGAATTCCATTGCCTGAATTACCATAAACGTTGTTGCCTTGCAGATGAGTTCTTATACAACCATCTTCAACATCAATCCCATCTACATTTCCAGTTATAGTATTATTAAGGATTGAATTGTCATTTGAATCGGGACGGAAAAGGATTCCAGTACCAGTTGAATCTCCAATATAACTGTTTTTAATGGTGCTAAAGAGGGCTGTATCAAATAGAACGTTTTCAAAATTTGATCCTGTAATAATCCCTTCTTCGAAAACAATGTTTTCACCAGCTTCAATATAAAAGCCGACATCGTTGTTATTTTGAATGATGATATTGCGAAGAATTCCGTTATTACAAGTCACAAATGGCTCACACCCACCATTGCTTGTATTACATCCAATATGAAGAGCTGCAGGTAGATAAGAAGGATCATCATCCAATAAAGAGGTATTGGTATTGATAATGACAGTATCAAATAGGAAGCCATTTAAGCCTGTAAGAGAAATCCCGTCAAAACCCGGAATAGCCGTGGTATTAGTCACAGTAACGTTTTGAAGAATAACATCACTGACATCACCATCGTTTGATCCTATTTGAATGGCGTTAAATGCCGCTCCAGAATAGTTTGTCACTTCAATATTTTGAAGAAGAACCCCAGACGCTACAGGAATGAAAAGCCCGATATCGATATTTGAAAATCTTGAATTAGATACAACACTGTTTATAGATCCTTGTTCAATCCAAACTCCAGGCGCGCCAAACTGTGCATCGCCAGAGTTACCTTCAAACACAGAATTATCTACCTTTACATCGGCAGATGTTGCAGCACGTATTCCTGCTGATGCAGTAGAACCTACGTGGTTAATGTGGTGTGAGTTTGTTACAAGTACATCCCTACTTGCTTCAATTCTTACTCCAACGTTTGTGTTTTCAGTAAAGATATTATCAATTCTTGCTTTTACAACATTGATCAAATTGATCGCGTTGCTAGTTGCTAGAGCTGATACACTTGGAGTCGAGATTTTGTCGTTTAAAATTGTCAATTCTTCAACATCTACAGCAAGGATCCCCTGTGCGGCTGGATCTGTTAAGAAAAGGCTATGGTTAGCGAAGTTAATAGTGACATTGTCTGCATCTACGATGATAGCGCTTTCAGTACCGGTATAGGTGAGGTCTCTTTGTACACAATATTTTCCTGATCTAGTAATTGTGTACGGGACTCTTGAGATAACACGAACTCTATCGCACTCCCTATGTCTTCTATTTTTATGGCATCTGGAGGCTTCTTTATTAAAGCTTTTTAGCTCTTCTTTATTTAATTTGGCATCCTTTGGAGCTCTGCATTGATTGCATCCTTCGCGTGGCAATGCCACCAAGCTCCCAAAACTTAGCGCTGAGACAATCACAGCCGCTAAGACATTTCTCGACTGAAACAAATTCATAGAATTCTCCTCTTGAGTTATTTACAACAAAAATTTTAAAATTGATTTTTGACTGTATTACTTATCTAATCGAATGGAGAATTCTATGAAACAGTTTTTTTTGATTTAATTAATGCTTTAGACTGAAGGTCTTGTTATAAGTTTGTAGGGTTTAGGTGGAGCGGCAACCCTTGGATCTTCAGAAGGCTCTGTGTAGTAACAAACCATCTGTCCACCCTCATTCAAAAGATTAGAAATGGTTGCAATTTTTTCTCTTGTTGAAGTGTTGAATACAATTAAGTCTGATTTATCCCTTTCACCCAACGATTTTACAATTTCAATATTAACATCTTTAGGTAGATTCAAAAGTTTTCGCAGTACAGAGATTATTCTTAGTTGATTTTTCTTTAGCCGGAAAAAATTATAGTCTTTCAAAGAAATTTGAATATGACGATAGCCTTGTTGGTTTACAAGCCCTTTAATCAACCATAATAAAGGGAACTTTTCATCTTTAAGGTCATCTAAATATATTCTGAAAGGATTGTTATCCTTTGCAGGTGGAAATTCACTAGCAAACATTCGATGTCCAGAATAATTCCAATCATTTAACTTTTTATCGAAGAAGTAATCTTTATTATGGGTTGCAAGTATAAATCCATTTTCAGTCAACAGGTCTTGGGCCGCTGTTAAAGTTTCCCATCCCTGTATTGTATTCTCTTCATCCAACTCAATCACTTTAAAATCATGACTGTAAGCTAAATCAAAGGTTTGTCCTTTAATATCTTCCACCCGTTGGAAAAGTACAGTTTGCACTGTCACGCCATCTGCAAACTTCGTGTTCTTTATTAGATTATTGAACAATATGAAATGAGCTTCACTTGTCTCCGGATCAGCAAATGTGATTTTAATATTTGTGTAACCTAAAGAAGTTAATTGCCTGAGCAGGATCCAATCTGTAAGAAGTCCACCACTTCCAATACTCAAGATTGAAATAGGCTGATTTTTATTAGGATATCGATAAATAATTTCATTTAATATGATTTTTTCATCCGCAAATCTTTTCTGACTACCTTGGCAACCACACCAGCTTAATTGGCCTGCTGATGCCTCTTCATGATAATTTTGAGTAGCTTCAAAGGTGATTCCATCGGGAGCAGGAGTCTCTGCCTGTTGTGTCGCGAGAGCACTCCAATGTTTTCGCTTGCCAGAGCTTCTCAAATCCTCAAATATCTCATTAACAATAGGTGCATAGCCATTTCTATTATCGATATCTTTAGCAGGTTGAGTAGTCTGCTTTTCTTGAACATGTTGTGAAACATTTTCAATGAGTGACGAGACAGCAACGGCTCTATGAGTTAAGTTTCTATTAGGTAGTAGCAATACAACTGCGATAATACCGCTTATTCCTCCGATGGAAAAAATACCTGAGCCAATTCCTAGTAATGCAGAATTCGGCAGTGACAAATTGACGGGAATAATCTTTTTACCCATTAAGGTACAAGTAATTCCAGCACCAATTGCCAGGGCAGCTAAAATAGATCCCCCTATAGCAATCCCTGTCTTGGATTTTTTGGACAAATCAAAGCAATTTCTTTCTGTAGGTCTAGATTGGGGTAATAAACTTACTCTTTCCATAAATATTAAATATTAATAATTAAATTAATAATTAATTATATAGTATTTGATTGTAAATTACAATAATTAATTCTAATATCTTAGATAATTTCTAAAGGCTGTATTCCAGTCGTAAATCACCCTTTCGCCTTTCTCAAGGTCATATCTGACTTGGATACTGATATAAGGATAGGGATGGCGATTGTCGAAGTCTCGCCCCTCTTTTTTGTTATAAAGCTTTATGAAGATCTCTTTATTATACCAGGGCTGGGTCGAGACATCGGTATCGCTTTTTTCATACCGCTTGAACTCGACAAACTCTTTCTGATCTTTATATTGCTTATTGGCTTTGAAATAGTCTTGAATGATCTTAACGATTGTTTCAGGCTTATTCTCCAATGTCTGCACATAAAACGAAACTTCAGCTCCGATCATATGCTTGGAGGTTTGATTTGCTCGGGATGAATCCACATAGGCATTATGCTCAGGACATCGGTAGCCGCTTGTGATCACTACTCTTTTACCTGTTTTGTCCTGGACATAGTTTAAAACGTTAACCAACACTGGATAAATGAACTCCTTGTTGTCACGCAAGGGCAAACTATGCTTTTGGACACCTCCACAATCGTAAAAGCGGACCATCTCACCGTTTTGCTCGGCGGTCCTCACAGGATTCAAGTTGCTTCCCTTACAACGAAAATATTCTTTGGTAATTTTTGGTAATAGATCAGAGCCTCCAGAATCCCATGGATAGACCCCATTGACCCTCTTAACTGGCTGAGGAACCACAAACTGTCGATCGTTTTCAAGCCTGTAGATATATTCACCAATAGCATTATCATCTGATTGCACAGATTTATTGCTGTCTGCGCTGTTGCAACCCACTAAAATCAATGCAACCCAGAATGCCATTAAACGGGCCATGAATCTCCCCATTCCGCATCGCGTGCTTTTTTGTACTGATCACCTTGCTTCTTGGACACAGTTTCATTGATTAATGTTCCTTCCTGCGTACATAAGGATAAGTTAACATGTCCAGAGTGCTTCATCGGGTGTCTAACAATTCTATTTTCAGGTAGAGGAACATTCACTTTTGAAAAGATTACATAGCTAAACTTTTCATCTTCATAGCCACGATAAGCTTCCTTAACGTTTTGATGCAAAACAGATCTTTCAAGTCTGACAGAAAAGTGGCACCAATCCTTCCCTTGCATGGGGCATGGTTTATCTTGCGTACAAGGAGCGACAATCTTTCCTCCTTTTTGTATCAGTGCGGTGCGAACTTCTAAAATAGTTTCATATCCTCTTGGAGTTCCAGGTTCTATAGCGACAAGAGTCTCGACTGAGTCCCAAACTGACTCAAGAAGTTGGAGTCTTTTATCCCTAGAAAGCTCTCCATAGGAATAAGAAAATACAGCTAGATTATGTTTATTGAAGGTTTGTTCGGCGGATGTGAGGGTATTTTTTAACCATTCCGCCTTTAAGCCTCCAGCTGCAGCCAATTTTTTTCCAAGATCGATAAGCCCTTGGTCCCTTTCAACTAAAGTTGCCTGCTTTAATCGGCCAAAAACCTCAGAGGCTGCCCATAAAACTGTTCCAGGTCCAGCTCCTAAATCTAGTAATGTTTCTACTCTCGCCAAGGGGTTTAAGCGGTGAAATTCGTATAAAACTTTTGCTACAGAGGCATAGGTGGCAGGCATCCTAGAGGCAAGGTAAGATAGCCTTTCAGCTTCAGTTTGCATGTGCAATGCAGAAGGATTTTCTTTATAGCTTTGGGATAAATCAACTCTGGCTTTGCTGAGCACCCCGGCTCTTGCCTTACGAACCTCTTCTTCAATTGCCCTTTGGAGAATTTCTGGTAATTTCATTTAATAGCTCTATTTAAAAATAATAATTTACACGATATTCGAAGACTTATTTACATTGATTTTTATTCAAAAATAGAGTATAATAATTAAGATTAATAATAAAATGTTTTATGAATAGAGTTTCTTCATTTTATTAAAGATCTTGAGAGACATCAACTAAGTTGGAGTGCTAAATGCCTAGGAATGTAAATGGAATTGTAGATTTTAATAAGCTCCAGCCGAATAACTGGAAGACTCCTGTAGTTGCGACATTGGGCGCTTTGGGTGGTGCTGCGCTGGTTGCAGGAACAATTTTTGCTATTTCTTATTCAGGGCATGGGATTCGTTCATTGCACGGGAGTTTAGCTGGCAGAGTGAGCTTGATTACTTCTTTTGCCAGTGGTGGAGCTCTTCTTTTTGCGACGACGATTATCGGAATAAAAATTAAAGAGATTAAAATAGGTCGTAAGGACAGTTGTCCTGAAGTTATTCCTCTGAACGATGAAGAAAAAAGTGCAGATGCGCTCGGTGGAGTACGAATTGAGGTTACTTCTTCCGACTTTCTCTCTGGCACTGCTAAGCATAGATTAGACCGTTGTATATGGTGTGAAGAGGAGCTTAAACAGGTTAATGACTCCGATGATAAGAACCAGATGCTCGATTATGTTGCTTATCTTAAGAAAAAAGCAGAAGATGACATCGAGGAGATTCAAAGATTTTTAGCCGAGAAGAATGTCAGAAAAGACGTTGAATATAGACAGGTAAGGCCAAAGTTTGGCCCTCATTATGAAGCGGCTGCAGAGGTTGCTGAAAGGATAAAAAAGCAAACGAAGAATAATCTAACGTTGCTTTGTAATTACGTAAGTCAATTCCAAGGTCGTATCTCTGAAAATTTAACAAAACTGATCGTTGAAAATGATTTGGATTATCACATTGCTATGGAAATAACCAAAATATCAGAACAAGAAAATATTGATATAACTAATGAAAATCTACTGATTGAAGCCATTAAAAAGAAGAATCCAAATTTTGTAATCTATACTGTCTCTGCTGAAGTTCCGAAACGAGATGAATCTGGAGATATACTTTTCAGATCACTGGTTGACCAGCGTAAACCCACCGTAGATCATAAAAATAGAGGTATTCCGAATGTTCAGCCTTACCAATCCAGCTATTGGCCTGTAATGGTGGCTGCTAATTCCTACTTGCGAAGAGTATTTATTAACGGTGTTGAACAAGCAGGTAAAAATCCAGAACCTGGTTCATATATAGTGCTAAGAATAGCAGAAAAAGTTTGTGCAATCCTTCCACCGGACTATTCACCTGCACAAACAGAGCAGCCAGCTCAAGTCCTCCAGAATGATTAGAATACCCTCTTGCCTTCAAAATATTGTTGTTCGCGCTCTGCGCAAGCAACAATATTCATTGATTCGCCAATTTATTTTCCTCGAATTTTTTGGTCGAAAAGATTTTTTAGCCCTTTCATGTATTCTTGCACTACCTCACTTTCAGCTGTTGTGCTCAAGGTTTTGTTCCAATCTTTGATTTCATTCTTTGAAACGCCTGCGAAGCTTTGATTGCATAATGCAAACATATTCAACATTCGGGAAGGTGGATTAACGAAAATTAGCGTTAACATTTTATGCCATTTATTTACTTGTGCATATGTAAATGGCATCTGTAATTCTTCTGGAGCCATCGTTTGCAATGTCAGACAAATATCATCCCAATGATAAGAATCATGCAACATCTCATCCTCTACAAGCTTTAAATAGGTCCAAAGATGGTCATCAGACAAATGGGCTAACTTTTGATACATCTTTTGTTCTATGACAAAGGCTTCGCGCTGTTCATCTACATAAGAATGGAATTTCATTCCCGCTATAAAAGGCGAGCTTTCATTTAAGACTTCGTCCAAGGTGACATTTTCATAATGAGTTTCTTCCCTAGCGGTTTCAACCATATGTCTAATGTCAGGAAACAAAGTGCCCAACATGAAAGCTTGTTGCTCTTCATAGCTATACTTAGGGTATTGCTCAAATAACTTCTTAGTGAAGTAGGCATGGGTCACAGGGGCTGCGGCCTCGCAGCCCAAAATGAGCCCAATTGAAGCAAGTAATAGCGACAACAATTTGTAAATAGTCATTTTTTTAATCTTTTGTTCTAAAAAAAATAACTATTTTACACTGTATTAACTCTTTAAGTCAAGGCAATGCATGCTGATGAGTGTTTAAAAATACAAAGATGTTTGGATAAACATCAACTGTATCATACCAATTCCCAGCTCTCTTATAATGTAAAAGAAAATCTTCAACAGGATGGATCCTAACTAAGTGGTTAGAGATCCTTCCAGATCGGGTCTTAAAACTAATCTCATCACAAGATATATTGCCGCCCACATCTCTAACATCTGAGGGATGCAATCGAAAAGATCCTACTGGTTCACTCTCCTTCATAAGCTCTTTTAATGCCTCTTCGCGTGAAAGGCTAGTGTATTGATAAGATTGTATGTTCCCATCAATGACAAGCCATGGGAATTTTTCTCTAAAAATAGCTATCTGTTTTGGTGTAAGAATGATCGGTTTGTCATGAAATGTCGCATCATACAAATTTATGCGACATTTATTCCTAGTTAATTCCTTAAAGACGCTTTCTAAAAACCTGATTTGATCCTGAAATGGATCATAAGTGGTAAATCTGCAACCGCTAAAATCAATTTTAGTTGCTTTAGGGAATGATTTAAAAAGATGAATCCAGCTGTAAGCAAAGAATTTACTATTTGCAACGTTAATTTCGTCCACAGAGGGCAGAGTCCAAGCATGCCTGTTTACATTTGTCATGTCTTGCAGCTGAAATGCGTTATACGATTCAGAGCATGACTTTACATACCAATTCATTCTTTTCGCCGTAAAGCACCTTAAACGTTGCATTCGAGGCAGAATAATCCAAAGTGGTGCATTGAATTGGGATTTACCTGTAATTTCGATGGCTTCTTCCCGATAAGCAGGAAAAAAATGGAGAACATTATTTCCTAAGTTCATTTGCGCTAAATCTAAAGGAGTATATTTTTCATTATTTTCCGCATGGTAATCTCCCTTTACCTCAAGCATCATTTCAATAAAATTAGCTACCCTACTATCCATCTCCTTATACCCTTCAAAAGCTAAATGCCAAGGAGTGTTTCCTTTTTCATCTCTGTCATTACTTTTGCCGTCTCTTTGCTTGATTAGAGCTCTCGCAAAATCAGTATGCATATGTGCGCAAGCGGCATGTAAAGGTGTTTTTTGACCAGGGATAAAATAATTATCAAGGCTTAAATAGGGAAATATCAGGGCGAATGTTCTAATCGCCCCTAAGCTTGCTAGAAAGTAAACTAAGTTAAATCGGAGATATTCATTCAGATGCCGTATATTATTTTTGGTCATATCATAAAGAAGGTTATCGAGCCTATCTTGGTCCATGGCAGGATAAATGTTTGTGTGAAGCGACTCTAGCATCTCGATAAATTTCACGTTTGCCTGATATTGGCGTATTAATAGATCCAAAACTGCAATAGATTGCGCTTTGTAGGCTACTTCTGCCAGGTCATTGAACTGAATGCTTGTCAATTTATCTCTACAATAATTCAAAAGAAATGAGATCTGTTCAAAATCTCTATGATTCTCTATTAATTTTTTACAAATTTCAAAATAATCCTTATTCAATAAGGACGTTTCTCCTTTTCTTAAAATGAATTCGATCTGCTCTAAATTTCCTGTTTCTGATGCTGCGAGAACGTGGGATGCATTTATTTGCACTCCTCTTTCCAAAAGATTTAAAACTACAGTGTTACAATTTTTAAGGATAGCCCAGTACAATAGATCATGACCTAAGGGATCATGCCTCGTATAATCGGCGTCGTCTATTAGACCTATCACTACCAGAAAACTGCATTCCATCCCACTTTTAATAAGGATCTGAGGCAGTGTCCATCTTTTTTCAATAGGACTTTTTAAGCTTTTTAATCTTTCACAGACCCTAGTTAAGCAAATGTCCAATGCCCTTATTCTATCTGGAGTATTAAATGTGCTGATTGTTTGAAGGATAAATTTATGGTCTAACAAAAATTTAATAAGATTATCTTCTAGGTTCGAAAAAGGTGGGAAAAAAATTTCTTTGTGAATCGAATCGGCGATAAAATAAGAGACCTTAAATTGCGGACAAATAAACATTTCCTTCATTACAACTAAACTATGCCTCTTCCTTGAGAGCCACCTGCAATCAGCGACAGTCAATCCTTTTAAAATTTCTTGCCAAACCTCGGGCCTGTTTAAAACATATTTCCAACGTGGAGAAACACATCTAAGAATCGGAAAGTTCTTCAATGGGATAGATCCCAATATTTTTCCAACAACTGAAAGAGGCAAAGCAGATGAAAAAGGATCCATAATAACCCTCTTTGTTTTGCGCCCGACTGATGTCTTTATGGTAATTCTATTGTCCTTTATAATGTCTAAAAATTGAGGAAATATGAAGCAAGTAACGCGTATTGGAGTCTACGGTATTGCAATTAAAGAGGATGCGATTTTATTAATTGCAAAAGGAGATACCGGTGCTTATAAGGGAAAATGGGATTTGCCTGGGGGAGGAATAGAATTTAGTGAAACCCCCGAATTAGCCTTGCAGCGTGAATTCCTTGAAGAAGTTGGCATGCGGTTTAAAAAAATGGAGCTTTTTCACAATATCTCCCACACAGGGGATATCATGCATGCGAACCCACCCATGAGATTCCATCATATGGGAATGCTTTACAAAGTATTCGACACAACTTTAATTCCCGAAATTGTTCCTGAGCATAAATTCGTCTGGCAACCTTTTACAACGATAGACTTCAGAACACTGACTCCATTTGCAGCCTACGTTGCCAAACTGCTAGTATAATTGTACTTGCGCAAAGAACAGATGTCCTATTTCCCAAGTTCCTGAGCGCGGTTATAGGCAGCAATAAATGTCTCGAGAATTCCAGAGCGGACACTTTTCTCTTCGAATTTCCTCAAACCTGCAATGGTAGTACCCCCAGGAGAACAGATCTTCCAACGTAATTCAGCAGGGTGACTTCCTGTTTTGTCCAACAGAGTTAAGGTCCCCTCCAACATCTCTTCCACATATTTTAATGAATCGTCCGCAGGAAATCCCATAGCAACTCCTGCCTCAGTCATTGCTTCAATCATAGCCAATACAAAAGCCGGTCCAGAGCCAATCAGCGAAGTCAATGCATCAATCTTACTTTCTGGTATCCAATGGACTGATCCTAAATGCTTCAGGAAATCATTAATTTCTGTTTTCTTTGACTCTGACAAATTTTCGTTATTAGCAACTGCAACTACACCTTTCCCGTAAAACATCGCAATGTTCGACATTATCCTTAAAACAGGAATCCCTTTAAATTTAGCCTGCATAGATTCTTGGGTAATTCCTGTCATAATGCTGACAATTAACTGTTTCTTTGTGAGATGCGATGCAAGTGCCGAGGCTAACTCATTAAAACTTTGAGGCTTAACTGCAATCAATACAATATCGCTTCCTTTAACAGCTTCATCGATTTTTGAATAAGCCTTTGCTTTGATCGATTTTGCCAGTGCTTCAGTTTCTTTAAAATTACGGTCATATAATGAAACAGAATAATGCTTTGAAAACAGCTTCGCAAGGCCACTTCCAATGTTTCCACAACCTACTATTGCAACTTTCATGGCGTGTGCTTATCCCGAATTGTTACTTTAGCCCAATCATAATAAGCTAATAATTCAGTATCGGTGTACTCTGGACCCACTTCAAAATAGAATCCCCAATGAGCTTTTGTGGGCGTTCCCCTGTCTTTTAATGTAGGACTATTTGTAGGGTCATGAGATTTAATAGCAGCTTCACCCGAAGACAGCTCTCTGGGTTTTCCGTTCTTAAGATCATTTTTTAAGGGAACTACAACTCCTCCCGTAACACTCGGTGTGCTTCCTACTGCCGCCATAAATTCATCCTTCACTTAATAGGTTTATATGCGTCACTTCTAATGCAGGCAATTCTTCCTAAAGAATCAAGCAAATCAGAGATGATATTTCCTTTTTTAATTTTTCGTCCATTTAAGTTGGATTTAGAGGAATCTCTTGGTATGAATCCTTCATTTGAAGTTAAAGCTTCAGTTCCTTTAGCAGCTTTAGTTCTTTCAGTTGGACTTGCCATAGTTTTCTCCTTTGATGGTTTATCATCTAAATTCATCAATGTAAATATATTGCTTCCTTGTAATAGTTTCGTAGGCTACAATTAATAAACACCCATAAACCATTGTGCATTTTTTTTAAAACTATGAATACTTTGCCTAAGACCCTCCCCAAATTTATTTGGCATTTTATCAAACAGCATTGGAAGCTGTTTACCGCTGCTCAGCTCGCTTGCTTGGGCTGGACTCTCGACTTTACCCTTTGGCCAGTCGTCATGCTAAAATTTGTGGATGCCATCACGAATTACAATGGTGAAGGCAGCGCTTGGGGAGCAATTTCAACAGTAGTTTATTTTGGTCTGGCTTTAACCTTAATTTTAGAAGCCCTTTTTAGATCCCAAGGATTTTTTAAAGCCCTCTTCTTCCCTAAAATGGAAGCTGATATCAGAATGGCAATGTTCCAGTACGTTCAAAAACATTCCCATAATTACTTCTCAAACCACCTTTCAGGGACTTTGTCCAATAAAATTGCCGACATGCCTCAGACCGTCAACCGTATATTGGAAATGGTGACTTCACTGTTCGTGCCAGTCAGCTTGGCCATTATCATCGCATTGATCCTCTTTGCAGTGGTAAGTCCACCCTTTGCATTGATTCTTGGTGCGTGGCTGATTGTGCACACTGCCATTTGCATTTATTGGGCCAAGCCTATCGACAACAAGTCAAATATCCATTCCGACTCACGTTCTACCCTCACAGGTAAAATTGTGGATAGTTTGTCAAACCACATCAATACACGCCTCTTTTCTAGAAGTCGTTATGAAAACGAATACATTAAAAGTTTTCAAAAAGATGAAATGGTCAAGCACTTAGACTCTGCATGGACAATGGAAATCATGAAATTCTGGCTGGGAGTGAACTCATTCATTGGAATCAACCTGGGGATGATGGGATATATGATCTACAGCTGGTTGCAAGGCAACCTAAGTGCTGGAGAAGTCGTCTTTATTTTCACAGCCACATGGAACATCACCATGATGGCGTGGTTGGCAGGATTAGATTTTCCATTATTGGCTCGTGAAATTGGAGTAGGCAAACAAGCGCTTTCAGTGATTCAGGATACGCATGAAATTTTAGATGCTCCAGATGCGAAAGAGTTAAAAGTCAAATTCGGTAACATTCAGTTTGATCATGTTAATTTTAAATATATCCCAGAGCAAAATGTTTTCGTGGATATGAATGTCTTGATTAAAGGCGGGGAAAAGGTTGGGCTTGTAGGCTTTTCAGGGTCAGGAAAATCCACTTTTGTGAACCTAATACTGAGGTATTACGATGTAAACAAAGGACATATCTTAATCGATGGACAAGATGTATCAAAAGTGACCCAAGAAAGCCTAAGGAACCAAATTGCCTTAATTCCTCAAGATACTTCGTTGTTTCATCGGTCATTATATGAAAACATCAAATATGGATCTTTGCATTCAACACAAGAAGATGTTGTAGAGGCTGCTAAAAAGGCACATTGCCATGAGTTTATCATTAAACTTCCCGAAGGATATGATACTCTTGTAGGTGAGCGTGGAGTAAAATTATCGGGGGGACAGCGTCAAAGAATTGCTATCGCTCGGGCTATCCTAAAAAATGCACCCATTTTGATATTGGACGAAGCAACATCATCGCTCGACTCGGTCACTGAGCGGGATATTCAAGAAGGGCTTCATACCTTAATGAAGAATAGGACAACAATAGTGATTGCCCACAGGCTATCGACCTTGAGAGATATGGACAGGATTCTGGTCTTTAAAGATGGCAAGATTATCGAAGAGGGAAATCATGAAACCTTATTGAAGGCAAAAGGACATTATGCCTATCTATGGTCTATGCAGGCAGGAGGTTTTTTGCCCGAGCATCCGTAATGGACAATATGGACGTGGACAAAATGGACTATATGGACTATATGGACTATATGGACAGTATGGACTATAGATGGAATTTGCAATTTGTCCATTATGTCCATACTGTCCATTTTGTCCATAAGGTTAAAGCATGAAAATTACTTCCGAAGATTTCCAAATTAAAGCAAATAAAAAACTCAAACTGAAAGATTTACCCACCGAAATCGAACCCTTATTTGCTTCAAAGGAAGACTACAAACTGAAACTTCAAGAACACGTTGATGAGCTCATTGCCCTACAAAACCTTCTATACGGTTCAGATCAATATGCAATCCTTCTGATTTTTCAAGGGATGGATGCTTCGGGAAAAGATGGAGTTATCAAGCATGTGTTTTCAGGAGTTAACCCACAAGGATGTGAAGTTTATAGCTTTAAACAACCAAGTGCAGAAGAACTTCAACACGATTTTCTTTGGCGCACCACTTGCAAACTGCCTGAACGAGGACGATTGGGAATTTTCAACCGCTCCTATTATGAAGAGGTCATTATCGTTAAAGTTCATCCCAAATTCCTGGCCAGTCAAGGAATCTCTGAAAAACTTGGCAAGGAATCCACCTTTTGGAAAGAGCGGTATCGCTCCATAGTCGATTTTGAAAAGCACTTGGTAAAAAATAATACGATTGTCCTGAAGTTTTTCCTCAATATTTCGTTAAAAGAACAAAGAAAAAGGCTGCTAGCCCGTATTGATGACCCTGAAAAAAATTGGAAGTTCGAGATCTCCGATTTGGAAGAGAGAGGCAATTGGTCCAGCTATATGCAAGCGTACGAAGACTGCCTTGAAGAAACAAGTACAGACCATGCCCCATGGCATGTTATCCCTGCAGACAATAAAAAGGATGCAAGATTGATTGTTTCCCACATCATTGTGGAAAAATTGAAGTCCCTAAAAATGAGCTACCCTAAGCTCACTAAGGAACAAATCCAGGACCTTGAAACTGCGCGGCAAAAACTGCAAAATTGACTATTACCCAGAGTTGACGTGCTCCTGGTAGAGGTCATACACAAGACCGTTTGCAAGGCCGATTTTTGGAACGTACACTTCCTTGATTCCACACCACTTCATCACGTTGATAAATATTTGCAGCGCTGGAACAATAACATCGGCACGGTCCTCCCTAAAATCGTAGATATGCATTCTATCCTCGACTGAAAGAGGTTCAAGTTCCTGATAATACTGTTTTAAATGCTCAAGCGACAAAGGTTTACCCTCTTTCTTCTTGCTCAGGTTAAAGATGTTGTTAATATTGCCTCCAGATCCAATTGCAACAATAGGCAAATGGCTCTTTACATTGGCCTTAAGAAGCATTTTTAATTCATCCCAATGCTCATCCGTTACCCTATTTTTCAAGATCCTGATGGTCCCAATATCTACAGATTTTTTATAAGCCTCTTTTCCATGCACATAGAAGATCAAATCTGTGCTACCTCCACCCACGTTTATGTATAAATAGCCATGCTCTTTGTCCATGTTGTCGGCAATATGGCTGTCATGGATCAAAGTCGCCTCTTCATCCCCACTGATCACTTCGATTGTAATGCCCGTTTTCTCTTTGACAGCATCAATCACTTGCTTGCTGTTCTTTGCATCCCTCATGGCACTTGTGGCACAAGCTTTGTACACTTTGACATCGTAATAGTCCAAGGCTGTTTTAAACAGCTGCATAGCTGTGACAATCTTATCCACCTTTGCGGGGCTAATTTCACCTGTTTCAAAAACTTCAAATCCCAAACGCAAAGGAAGTCGCATATAATTCAATTTATTAAATTCTGTTTTCCTTTGTTTGTTGACGAGCACGTCGACAACTAAAAGACGAGCGGCATTACTACCTATATCTATTGCTGCGATTTTCATTTATCTTTACCTTTTTTACGCAAAAATTGATAAATGGCATGTTGTGAACGGACAGCCTTGTTACCATCATGCTCCACAAACTCATTCGACAACTCACTATCTAACTTTCTTGCTTTAACATTGTCACTCAATTTAATTTCAAGAATTTGGAGTAATTCTTCACGGATTTCAGAATCATAGATTGGAACTGCAACTTCTACGCGATGGTCAAGGTTGCGTTCCATCCAGTCTGCCGAGGAAATGAATACCTCCTTCTCTCCACAATTGTGAAAAACGATGATTCTCCCATGTTCAAGATATTCATCCACAATGCTGATAGCCTGGAACGGCTTAATAAATTTACTATCCTTTAAATCTAAACAGTAAATCCCGCGGATGATAAGCCTCAGCTCCACTCCAGCTTCCCCCGCCTTAATTAATCTTTTCATCAATTTTTCGTCGCTCAGTGAATTTAAATTAAGAATAATCTTTGCATCTTTGCCAGCTTTGGCATTCTTTATCTCGCGATTAATTTTACTGATAAATCCCTTTCGCATGGTCGTAGGACTAACAAACAATGTTTTGCATTTAGAGAGAAGTTCCCACTTATTTTCGGGACTTTCCAGTGCTATGAATACATTGTCAACATCTTCCATGATCTTTTTGTTGCTTGTTAATAAGAACTGATCGGTGTAGACCAAAGCAGTTTTCTCATTAAGATTTCCTGTTCCAATAAACCCATATTTTTCTGAACATCCTTTTACGACCCGTTCTATAACGCAAATCTTCGCATGAACTTTCATGTTTGGAATCCCAACGTAAACTTTAACTCCTTCATCTTCTAAGCGATTTTTCCATTCCAAATTTGCCTCTTCGTCAGAGTAGGCTCTTATTTCCAATATCGCATGGACCTCCTTTCCATTCCTTGCGGCGTTGATCAATGCGTTGCATACTTTAGAATCAGAGGCCAAGCGATATCCCGTGATCTTAATACTTTTAACCTCGGAATCCATTGCCGCTTCACGTAAAAGGTCAATAATGGCATTGAAAGAGTGATAGGGAACGTTGAGCAGTACATCTTGCTTCATTATGACATCGCTTACTCTAGAAGCTTTTAAAAGCGCAGGATGTTTAAATGGAGCTGGATGTTGTGCTGCTGGAATATTTCCAGGGAAGTTCATAAAATCGCGGAAATTTCGAATATGCCCCCCTGGGATAATGCTGTCTTTGCTTGTAAGATTAAGTTTTCTTATCAAAAACTCCAGCAATTGGGCATTCATCTCTTTTTCATAAAGAAAGCGAATCGGTTTTGCTTTACGTCTATTTTTGAGCCCTTTTTGGATTTTTTGAATCAATGATGTTGAAATATCATTATCTATATCGATTTCAGCATCCTTGGTGATTTTGAACATATGTGCTTCAAAATAGGTGTAGCCTAAATGGGAGAAAATTCTCGGTAAATTGAAACGGATTAAGTCCTCTACGAGTATAAAAGTTTGTTCGCCTGGTTCAGAAGGCAATGAAACAAATCTTCCATGAATCTTTGTAGGAATTTCAATGATTGCAAATTTTTGTTCAGGGTCGTCTTTGTTTTTTTGCATCATGACCCCTAAAAAGATAGCGAAGTCCCCAAAGGAGGGAAGGGGAACATTATCAATGAACAAAGGAATTATCGACGAGCTGATCTCTTGGTCATAGTAATTTTCCACAAACTGCTTTTGTTCAGCGTTCAGATGCTTGTCATCGACGAAGAAAACTTTTTCCTTCTTTAAGTCTTGGATGATTTCTTTCCAAATATGATTAAACTCATTTTGCTGCTTCAAGACGATATTGTGGATGTTATCCAAAATTTTCTGAGGATTCTTTCCAAGTTTAAGTTTTTTGTTTTTGTCTGCAGCCTGGATCATTTTTTTTAAAACAGCCACACGCACGCGAAAAAACTCGTCGCTATTATTGGAATGGATACCGAGAAAACGGATCCGTTCTTTGAGCGGATTCTGAGGGTCTTTGGCTTCTTGTAACACACGTTCATTGAAGCTAAGCCAACTCATTTCGCGGGCGGCGATTAATTTTTTTCCCATAGAATCAATTGCCTAGGTTCGATGAGCCACATCAATTTAGATTTACCAGGTTTAATACTCTCTTCGATTTCAAGGAGAATGATTCCCCCTTTTTTTAGATCAATAAAGGAATCTTTGGAGTGAGTTATACAATACGATGCAAAAGCACTTAAATGAGGCTCATGACCTACAATTGCAACCGTATCCGCTTTTTTTAAGGAATTTAGATATTTGACTAACTCTTCGAAAGAACTATCAGGTTTTAACAAGTCACTAACAAGCAGTTTTTTAGAAATTCCACAACGATCGTGGACAATCTCTGCTGTTTCTAGTGCTCGTATTAAAGGACTTGTGATAACTTCATCAAATTCAACATCTAAATCCTTTAAAGCTTTAGAGATAGATTTGATTTCCTTTTTACCTTTCTTGGTTAAAGCCCTGAGTTCATCTTCCTTCTTATCCTCAAGCGGCTTACCTGCAAGACCATGCCTAATAACATATAAATGCTTCATAGTAATGGCTCCTGTAACAACAAATATAATTATAAAATAAAAACAGGAGTTATGAAAAGGAAATATGCTGAGACGTTGTAGTCCTGGCACCAGGAATTAACCACGGAGTGCACGGAGGCACGGAGAATCATAAAAGACAGAATACAGAAGTTGGAAGTCAGAAGAAAGGAGATAGAATACAGAAGCCAGAAAAAGAGATAGAAGTCGGAAGAAATATCTAAATCCTTTTAATTCAAAAGTTTTGCACTTTTCGCATTCCAACTTCTGACTTCTGTCTTCTGTCTTCTTTGATTCTCCGTGCCTCCGTGCACTCGGTGGTTAATTCTGTGCTGGGACTACAACGTTATTCCTTAGCAAACCGTCCGAATTTGGGCTGCACAAGATCGACTAAGTCCTTCGACTTCATTGTGATAGACTCTGTAACCAACCCGCAATTGAAGGCGGCGCGCTCATTTTCCGTAATACGTTGATCGAAATAAGTATCCAAATTCATCAAATTACCAAATGGAGGCACACTACCTATAATCAATCCAAAACGTTCCTTGATCACTTCAGGATCTTCAAATTCGCACTTTTCACCGACTAGATCAGAGACAGCCTTCATATCCAACTTCAAATGGCTGGAAACGTTAAATTGATAATTTTTTTTCGTATTTTTCCCGCGCAAAATAATCGCCTTCACGCCCTCTTCCATCTTTGTTCCACGTACTCTTGCAGAGTCTTCGCTGGTAGGAGTTGGCTCATGAGTCTTATGTTCAAATTGAAAATCGTTATGTTTTAACAATCTCACAATCTCATTACGGATGTTTTCACTGCCGAAGAAAATCTTAGCCTTAATCCTATTGCCAGCAATCCTCTTTGGGTCGGATGGGAATAAGGAGGCTTCGCGAATATTCTTCAACCGCAATATTGTCATTGTCAAACGCTCAAGTCCCATTCCAAAGCCGCCATGTGGAGGCATCCCGTATTTGAAAATACTCAAATAGTCTTGGAAATTGGCGGGATCCATCCCTTTCATTTTAATTCCTTCCAACATGGACTCATAAGTGTGTCTACGCTGTCCCCCTGATGTGATCTCTGTTCCCGCACAAAGTAGGTCGAATGTATTAGACAATTTTGGATTGTCGTCTTTCGGATAAGCGTAGAAAGGACGTTTCTCAGTCTTCCAATCAATAACGAAAATCAAATCGGTCCCAAAATTCTCTTTAGCATAGGCGCAAAGTTCACGTTCCGCTGCAGGACTTAAATCAGGTTCATGCCTTTCATCGATTCCAGTCCGTTTGAAAAAGATCTCCTGTGCTTCAGCAAATGTCACACGTGGAAATGGAACATTTTCAGGAGCGGAAATGATGTTTCCACCCATGATCGCAATTTCTGCTGCACAGTTTTTGTGAAGTTGGCTGATAATAAATTTCAGGCATCCCTCTTGAATGTCCAAGATTTCATGCCAATGCTTGAAAAAGCCCATCTCAAATTCAAACTGTTTTCCTTCAGTCAAATGGCGTGGAGTATTTGAATTTTCAGCCCTAAAGAAAGGCATCAGGGCAAAAACACGCTCATTGACACCTACCATAATCTGTTTATATAGCTGACTGCTCTGTGCTAGCGTTGCAGTATAACCAAAATAATCGACATTGAAAAACTCTGCGCCTCCCTCAGATGAAGCTCCAATAATATTAGGAGCAAAATACTCGAAAGCTTTCACTTTATCATGCATGTACAAACGGTAAGCATGAGCAATTTCAGCCTGAATTTTGAAAATCGCCTGCAGTTCGCGGTGCCTCAATGCAATTGGACGGTGGTCGAGCACAAAATCCAAGTCATTATGCATTTCAGGTTTGTAATATTCTATCGGAGGAACCTCGTGGATGGGAACCTCTACCTCCACAACAGGATTGATGATCTCCATTCCAACTCCAGCTTGTTGTGAAGCTACAGCTTGACCTGTGACTTTTAAAATGGAACCAGGTTGCAAATGAGCAATCTTTTTGTATTCATCTTTGTTTTCAAAGACAATCTGAGTAAGGCCTGTGCGGTCCCTAAGGATAAGAAAATTAAGTTTCCCCATGGCGCGTACATTATTCAGCCACCCACGCAATGAAACTTGTTGGTTTATTTTACTTTGTAATTCTGAAGAAAGTGTTCTTTCCATAAGATGAATGCCCTCAAATAAAAAGGATATCATCTCATGGAAGACTCTAAACGTCAATTAAACGTTATTTTTCCGTGTATATATGATGTTTTTAGATCCTATACACTCAGGCAGTGAGCTCCAAGAAAGTGAGCCATTAAATTGAAGATTATGAATCCTGGCATGAGGAATAAAAGTAATTTTCTGAATTTTTGAAAGTTTTAAAGCTTCTATAACCAAATTGACCTGCGCCTCAGTAACCTCTTCCGTACATTCGATAGTTAAATTTTCAACTCCTGCAAATTTTGAAGTGATATTTTGTAAATTACTAAGGGTATTAAGGCTTAATAATTTTAAATTTGTAATAGTATCATTTGCCCTCTCCTGTGTGAAATCTTTCATTTCATTTACGGTGAGCTCTAATGTTTTGACTGATTTGGGCAATTGAGGAACAAAATCCAAGCTATTTGTGGAAAATGCCATCGAGATACAATTTGTCAAATGCTTGAAGGAATCACTTACAAACTGTTCTGAAAAATAACCCAAGTTAAGGGAGTTAATACAATCTCCACGCTCTCGAAAAAATTCCTCACGCAGATCACTATAATTCTCATTAATAAATTTGGATGTTATGACTGTGGATTCAAACTTTTGTCTAAAATCATTTGCTTCCGATATAGAATCAGCATTTACCGCTGGATAACCATTTTTTACCTTATCAAAATATTTTCTAATTTTTTCATCTGCGGCATAGTCAAAATATTTAGAGCTTCTCCCTTTTTCAAATACATCACAAAACAAATAATTAAAATGATCTATACGGGATGTCCAATAAGAATATTTTAAACATAAAGCTGCCTTTACTTCATGTTCTGCATTCCCTTTCATTTTTTCTTTCAGCAGTTTTTTTTAAAGCAAATCGGCTCGACGATGCCGCCTATAATAAAAGGTGCAGCAATTAGACTTGGAAGTATAGAGGAAAACCCATTCACGGGTTGAGGAATTTTAAGATTGATTGGAACTAACGTTCCCACTGCAAATGCAGTCCCTAGGGCAAACATGGCGACGCTTGTGCTAAAATCTTTTTTAGAAAGTTTGGTAGTGTTTCGGACAATTTCATTTTGTTCAGGAGAACAAAAACTATAATTGGATGGATTAGCTGGAACTACCATTTGTTACCTTCTACTAAATTGAATCAAGTTTTTTTCGGGCTTAAAGGCCCAACCCTCTAACTGTTTTTTAAAATCTATTTTGGGCCTATTTTGAGCAGCAAAATTGAAAGTTTTAACCGAGGGATCTAATGACCGAACAATTTCAGTGATCTTTGCCTGGTCGACTTCTTCCAAACACTCAATTGTCAAACTTTTGACTTGTGCAAAGCGAGGCAATATTCCTTCTAAAAGATTCACATTCTTTACGTTCTTAATTGTTAAATTTTTTACCGATTTATTTTGAACGCTCCCATTTGTTTCTGTTAAGTTTTCAGCGTCAATTGTCAAAGTTCTAACATTTGGAAGATGCTCAACAAATTTTAAAGTGCCGCTTTTCATAACCAAAGTGGATAAATTGGACATTCGCTTTAAAAGAGGGAAAATTTCTTGGTTATCTGGATTAGCTAAATTAAGTGATTGAATATAATCGATATAGTAATTAATAAATTCATTCCTAACGGCTTTATATTGATCGACTAGTACTTGCGATTCTAGAATGGCTTTTAAGAAGTAATCCATCTGATTCACTGCGTAATATCTAATGATTTTTTTTATTTTTTCAAAAAATTCTTCTAACTTAACTGTCGTTACATCCTCAGGTTGTATAAAATCAAGTTTGCCTTCAAAGAAATCTTTATAAAAATTTTGATAAAGGATATCCCAAGAAATTCTTTTATGATCTGAAAGGCATAAGGCTGCTTTAAATCTTTTATCCTCTGATTGTGACAAAGCTTGAGTACTCCGGGACGGTCTAAATACATCAATTGTCACTGCCAATGAACTGAACACTGGAAATGTAAAGAGAAATCCCATAAATAACCAGATAAAGGGAGCACGAAGGGGTCTAGGAGGAGTCAATTTTATGACTTTGAGAGTAATGCCTACATATGCGCCCACAAACCCAATAGTTAGAATGGCTCCTGCAATCCCTTTGATAATATCATTTTTAGTCAATTTATTGACTTCAGCTACCTGTCTTTGGAGCTTAGGATCATGAATAATTCCTCCAGGTCCACCCACTCTCTCTAACATCTGATCTACTTAAGTTTAAACATAATTGTGTTATGACCTACCTGGGCTGGCTCAGCAATCCATCGATTCAAGGGGGTTTTATAGTTAAAATCAGTGTGTGAATGAGGAGTAAATGTAATTTGTTGGATGTTCCCACCTATAGAATCTATGACTTCTCTAAGACGGGTCTCATCTACCCTTTCAGTGCACTCTACAGTCAGCATTTTGATATTCTTAAATTTATCAACAATATTTTTTAGATTCCCAATTTGATCTAAGATTTTAATCGTCAAATTTTCAACAGAAGAATTCGAGACATCCCCTGAATAGTTTGTCACATTGTTTGCCACCAACGTTAAGCTCTTGAGATGATTTGGCAAGTGCGGTACAAAATCAAAATTTGTTACACGTAAATCATAAGCGGTGCAATGAGTCAAATATTTGAAGGCTAAGTAAACATGAGGTTCGACCGATTCAAACTTTATTTGAGTAATTTCATTTCCATAAGCATTTAACACTTGATTTCGAAGATCGCTGTAGTGATCTGCAAGAAATTTTGAACTAAATATCGAGTAATAGATTTCTACTCTTTGGCTCTGTTCCAGGTATAATGGATGGTGAGTATTTAACAACCTATCCAAAAATTTGTTTATATCATTTTTTGTAACCGAATTTTGATAGGGAGAATCCCCTGCAAATACCTTTTCAAACAGTCCCTTAAATGATTGATGTATGCTTAAATCAGAAGAATACTGAAGACAAAGTGCAGCGCGAAAATTTTCATTTAAATTCTTTTTAAAGAGCTCATCAACACGACCTCCGCGAGCTTTTGCCCAAACAATACCTCCAATGATCATTGCCGCAGAAACTCCGCCAGGTATTGTGGATAGAAACCCTCCGATAGGTTCTCCAATTTTAATACATAAGGGAGTGATACATCCTGCCCCAACCGCAAGTCCAAAAACGATTAATGCAGCACATCCAACTTTTTCACCGATGGATAATTTTTTTACATCCTTAATGGTAGCCTTTTCTTGCGGGCTTAAATGCTGTAACTGATCTAATCTTGAAACTGTTGCCATTAGTTATCCTAGGTTAATTGTTAGTACATTGTTTAAATATGAAGAACTACCCTGACATTTAAATTTGGCAGCAGCGGCCTCATCAGTAGGTGAAAAATCGCTTGCAATCATGTTAAAGCTGATTTTCTTTAAGGAAGTCAAGGAGGCTAACTCATTACAAATAGCTTGAAAAGTGCTCTTTGTTATTGGAACGCTAAATTCAATTGTTAGATTCGTAATGCCTGTAAAAGATGATTTAATTTGACTAATTGTAAGAGCTGAATCGACAAGACCTGTGATTGTTAAATTCTTTACAGTATCATTTTTTACTGAATTATTATTTACTTTCCCGTAGAGGTTAGCTGCCTCTAAAGTTAATGTAGTAACTTTTTCCGGCAATTTTTCTAAATAAGAGTATTCGGTTGGTGCAAGATGGGCCCTAGTAAGATTCGGGAAGAATTGTAAATCATCAACATTGAATGTATGCAATCCTGTGTTTTTGTCATTTCCCTGTACAGTAGTAAAATGTTTACCCAGTGTACTTAAAACGTGATTATAGGCTGTTGGATTGCGTTCTTTTAAGTTTATGGTATTATTCAAGATATTTCTGACAAAAATATCCATTTCACAAAAACCTTGCTTTCCTAATTCTTCAAACTTTGCAACTATCTTTTTGAAGTCTAAAGTTTTTATAGTTTCATCAGAAATCTTAACTTTTCCTTTAAAAATGCCTACGTAAAAGAAAACTTGTTCTAGGATATATATTGAATCTTGGTTTTGCATGAAGGCATAATAGGCCACATTTGGATCGGTCTCATGGTTGTGCAGTAAAGAATAAGTATCGTAAATTTTGTAGGAATCTCTTTGCTTTCCGAATTGGGTCATATAAATCCCAAATGCAGGAAACAATGAAAATGTTGTTAGAAATATTCCCCCACCGATCCAACCTCTATTGCCTTGAGCTCGTGCCAATAGAAAAACTCCACCGGTAATCATAGCTGTAGCAAGAAGCCCTAGCGCTATACTTCCGGCATTAGAAATTCTTTGACTTCTAGTAATTTTTTTAACAGTTTCTCCGTCTACCCTTTCATATTCTCGCTTAACTAGTTCAGGAGTGCCAAATTCAGGATTAGGATCTCTATAAGAGTAATTTCTATATTCTAGCTGCATATTATTACATTGTTATTAATTTAAACTAAAGTAAACTATACATTAATTCATAATTAGTGTCAATCTAATAATCTATAATTAAAATAAATAAAATGGACAAAATGGACTTAATGGACGAAGTGGACTTAGTGGACGAAGTGGACAGAAAAATTCTCAAAGATCTTATCTTTATGTCCACTTCGTCCACTTCGTCCACTTAGTCCACTTAGTCCACTTCGTCCATTGTGTCCATTGTGTCCATTTTGTTTATCAATTAAATTCTTGAAAATTTCCTTGGGATATCCATAATCACATCATTTTGGATGACAATGGGAAACACCAATGCAGTTAGTACACATAACTTGTAAATTTTTATTTTTAATTGCAGTTTTCTGCAGCTGTAATGAACAAACGCCAAAACCTAAACTTCCCCCCCCAACCGTTTCCTATATTGTTATCGAAAAGAAAGATGTCCCAGCAGAATTTGAATTTATCGGGGTCGCCGAAAGCTCCCACCTTGTAGATATCCGTTCCCGCGTCGAAGGGTACCTGCTCGAAATCGACTATGTAGAGGGCTCCTTAGTCAAAAAAGGGCAACAGCTTTTCCAAATTGATCCCAAGCCTTTCCAAGCCGCCTTAGATAGAGCGCGGGCAGAGGTGGACAGACAAAAAGCTGTCCTATGGAATGCAACAAAAGCACGTGAACGTTTGGAGCCCCTTTATGCCCAAAAAGCTGCTAGCTTGCGAGACCTCGACAACTCTATCGCAGATGAAATGGCTGCGATAGCCAGCGTCCAAGCTGCCCAAGCGCAAGTTGTGGAAGCTGAGCTCAACCTAGGCTACACCACCATCCTTTCACCCGTCGACGGACTTTCTGGAGCTGCGAAATGGAGACAAGGGGCATTGATTACTCCGCAAGGACAAGATGGACTTCTCACTCAAGTGTCAGTAGTCAATCCCATCTGGGTCAACTTTAGCGTATCTGAACGTGACCTCTTGCGAACACAAACTGAAAGGACGAAAAACACATTGATTTTCCCAAAAGATGACAACTTCACCGTCGAACTTACCCTTTCAGACGGGTCTAAATTTCCCTTTAAAGGCACTGTCAATTTTGCTGCTCCAACGCTGCAACAAAGCACCGGCACAATGCTTGTGCGCACCATCTTTGAGAACCCCAATGATATTATCAAGCCTGGTCAGTTTTTAAGGGCCACACTTTCTGGAGCAATTCGTCCAAATGCAATTGTTGTTCCCCAGACAGCTGTCATGCAAGGAGACAAAGGCCTGTACGTCTATGTTGTTGGTAACGAGAACAAAGTTGAAGTCCGCAATATCGTTGGAGGCAATTGGTTAAAAAACCAATGGATTGTGAGTTCAGGACTTTTTCCAGGAGATAAAGTGATTGTCAATGGAACGAGTAAGATCCAATTAGGTCAAATTGTCAATCCCGTAGAGGTATCAGACAAAGAAAAGAACGCAACTCCAACGGAATCGAAGGAACAGCAGAAATGATTTCAAAGTTCTGCATTGATCATCCAATCTTTGCTACAGTTCTTTCAATCATTGTCGTTCTTGCGGGATTATTGGCATTAAAATTTTTACCTGTTGAACAATTTCCTAATATCACTCCTCCGCAAATTCAAGTCTCTGCAATGTATCCAGGAGCAGATGCAAAAACGATTGCGGACGACGTGGCTGCTCCAATTGAGCAGCAGGTAAACGGTGTTGAGAATATGATTTATATGTATTCTCAAAATTCATCAAGCGGTCAGATGGTCTTAAACGTCTTTTTTGCCATCGGCAGCGATGCCAATATGGCACAAGTCAATACTCAAAATAGAGTAAACTGGGCACTCCCACAGCTTCCAGAAGTAGTGCAAGCACAAGGAATCACCGTTCAGAAACAAACTCCAAACATTTTGATGATTGTAGCAATTGATTCTCCCGATGGTCGCTATGACGAAATCTATACCAACAACTACGCAAATATAAACGTTGTTGACGAGTTATTGCGTGTACCAGGAATTAGCAATGCGGAAATCATCAACGCAAGAAACTATGCGATGCGAATCTGGGTCAGACCTGACATGATGGCCCAACTAAAGCTCACTGCTACAGATGTTGTAAATGCGATAAAAGAACAAAACGTTGAATACGGGATAGGTCAAATTGGAATGGCTCCTACAGCTTATCCAGTGGATTTGACCATTCCAATTTCAGGAACAGGCCGTTTAAAAGAAGCCAAAGATTTTGATAACATTATCCTGCGCGCTGAAATGGACGGCGCGATGGTTAATATCAAAGATATCGGACATGCAGAACTTGGAGCACAACTTTACACTGTAGACGGTGAACTCGATAATAAATCCACTTGCATGATCGCCATATATCAAGAATTTGGCGCTAATGCCTTGGACGTTTCTGCGCGCGTAAGAAAAACCATGGAAGAGCTTTCGAAAAGATTTCCAGATGGCATTCAATACTCCATTCCCTACGACACAACCCTTTATATTAAGACTTCTATCCGTGAAGTTGTCATGACTCTATTTGAAGCAGGCCTGCTCGTTATTTTAGTCGTTTGGCTTTTCTTGCAAAACTTAAGAGCAACTTTAATACCTGTTTTAGCATTAGTCGTTTCAATCATTGGAACATTTGCTGGAATGTATGTTCTGGGGTTTTCATTAAATACACTCACACTTTTCGGACTTGTCCTTGCCATTGGAATTGTGGTTGACGATGCCATTGTTGTTGTTGAAAACGTCGAGCGAAATATGAGAGTCAATAATTTAAAACCTTATGATGCCGCTGTCAAAGCGATGGAAGAGGTGACTGGGCCCGTCATTGCTATCGTTTTTGTGTTATGTTCTGTATTCATTCCTGTCGCATTTTTAGGGGGTATTGCCGGCCAATTATACAAACAATTTGCCATTACCATTACGGTCTCTGTCATTGTCTCAGGTATTATTGCTTTAACCTTAAGCCCTTCATTGGCCGCTTTACTTCTAAAACCTCATACAAAAGAATCTTGGTTCAGCCACCATTTCAATAGGGGTTTTGACGCCTTTACAAATGGCTACCATCGTGTAGCGAAATGGCTAATATTAAGAAATGTGCTCGGAGCTTTAATTTTTGCTGCTGTTCTTGGAATTACAGCTTATCTTTTTCACAAAGTCCCTACAAGCTTTGTTCCAAATGAAGACCAGGGCTATCTTATGGTATTTGCTAACTTGAGCGACGGCGCAAGCTTAGATCGAACTAAAGCTATCGATAAAGAGATTGCACAAATTGCATTAGATCAACCCGGCGTTCAGCACGTTGTATCTTTGACAGGTTTCAGTTTGCTCGACAATCTAAATAGAAACAATATCGGTACAAACTTCATCATTTTAAAAGATTGGGCTCAAAGGGAGTCCCCCTATCTCCATGCAGATGCCATTCTGAAACAACTTTACATGAAATATTATCCTATCCAAGGAGCTCAAATTTTACCCTTCAATCCCCCCGCAATTCAAGGATTAGGTACTGTCGGTGGTTTTGAATTTTGGATCGAAAACAAAGGAGATAAGGATCTAGCTGGGCTTGCTGACATGACTAATCAATTCATTGAAAAAGCCAAAGACTATCCTGAATTGACACAACTTAGCACTTCAATGCAAGCAGATAATATGTTGCTATACGTGGACTTGGATCGTCAGAAAGCTGCTTCTTTAGGTGTCGCCATTGGGGATGTTTATAATACACTCCAAGTTCTTTTTGGGTCCTTATATGTAAATAACTTTAACAAATATGGACGTGTCTTCCAAGTCGTTGTACAAGCTGAACCTCAATACAGGATGAAAATTTCCGATTTCGAAAATGTCTATGTTAAGTCGATCCGCAACGAGATGGTTCCATTAAGTTCAATTGTTGATATCCGTTATTCCAAAGGTCCTACTCTCGTTAGCAGATTCAATGGATTTAATGCGGCTAAAATCATTGGAGGATCAGCGCCTGGATACAGCTCAGGGCAAGCATTGAATGCGATGAAAGAGATAGCCAATGATTTATTACCTGAAGATATGGTTTATGCCTGGAGCGGCGAAGCATATCAAGAACTTGAGACCGGTGGAACATCCTTTGGAGTTCTTTTAGGAGGCATGTTTTTAGTATTTTTAATCCTTGCAGCTCTTTATGAAAGATGGATGCTGCCCCTCTCAGTATTGTTGGCAGTGCCATTCGGAGTGTTTGGAGCCATATTAGCCATTTATGTCAGAGGAATATCCAACGACGTTTATTTCCAAGTAGGATTAGTGACATTGATCGCTCTAGCAGCAAAAAATGCAATTTTGATTGTAGAGTTTGCGATTATGCGCCGTCATGAAGGACTTCCTATTGTAGAAGCAGCCTTAGAAGCTGCAAAAATGAGATTTCGTGCGATCTTAATGACATCTCTTACCTTTATCTTTGGTGTTTTGCCTCTCGTATTCAGCTCAGGCGCAGGTGCGAATAGCCGCCATTCAGTAGGTACTGGGGTGCTCGGAGGCATGATTGCTGCGACACTCTTTGCAGTTTTCTTTGTGCCTCTATTCTTTAAATTGGTTGAAAAACTTTCCAACAAGGATACTGAAAAGAAAGAGGATTCTCATCATGTTTAGAATCCTACCACTGACATTTGTCATTTTAATCATTGCTTCATGTAATTTTAAACCCTACTATGAAAGACCTTGCTCAGAAGTACCTGAAACATGGCGCTATCCCGCAAATGAATCCTCTGTTGAAGCTAACATTGCATGGTGGGAACAATTTAATGACGATCACCTTAATTGTTTAATAAACGATGCTCTGATTTACAACTACGATTTACGAGCTGCTGCCGCACGTGTTTGGGAATTCTACGCTCAATATAAAATTGTCCGTTCACAACTTTATCCTCAAGTGGATGGCACCGCCTCTGGATACAGACAACAGCTTTCGGAATTGACAAATTTCATTCCTCCCACTTTTCCAAGAATTTTCAATGTCTTTACAACATTGCTCAATCTTAATTGGGAACTTGATGTATGGGGACAACTGCGCAATGAAACCGAAGCTGCGCTTTATCAGCTCTTTGCTGAAGAAGAAGTCAGACGAACTGTCGTCCTCACTGTCGTAAGTTCAGTCGCTGAAACTTATATGCAACTTCTTCAATATGACAAGCAGCTCAAAATCTCGCGAGATACTTTAAAATCACGTCAAGAATCATTCGAATTGGCAAAATATCGCTTTGAAGGAGGAGTAACTTCAGAAATGCCTGTCAAACAGGCAGAATCGGAAGTTGAAGATGCTGCAGCCCAAGTTTTGCAATTTGAACTTCTTGTACAACAACAGGAAAACTTATTAAGTATCTTAGTCGGACATGCTCCCACCTCAATCGAAAGAGGAACCTTGGACGAATTAGGACTTCCGTTCAATGTTCCCACAGGATTGCCTTCAGAAATTATTGAACAAAGGCCAGATATCCGTCGCGCTGAAGATCTTCTCATATCTGCAAACGCAAATATTGGAGCAGCCATTGCTCAGTATTTCCCCCAATTTTCCCTTACGGGCTACTACGGAAATCAAAGCAGACAGCTCAAAAACCTTTTTTCCGGACCCGCCCAAATGTGGCAATATGGGCTTCAATTTCTTCAACCTATCTATACAGGTGGCTTACTAACAGCTCAGGTTGAATTGGCAGAAGCGGAATATTGTGAAGAGCTGAATCTCTATCAACAAACAATATTGACCGCTTTAAAAGAAGTCAGTGACGCACTTATTGCACATTCGCAAGCCCTCGAACTCATCAAAGTTCAAGCTAAAAGCGTTGAGGTCCTTGGCGATTATCTTCATCTCGCCACTCTCCAATATAACAATGGACAAACAGATTATCTGAACGTTTTAGATGCAGAACGTAAATTGTTCAATGCCCAACTCAATTATGCAGAAGCCCAGGGCAATAGTTTTATCTCCATGGTCGAAATTTTCCGCACACTAGGTGGAGGTTGGATTGTCGATGCCGATCCATACAATGATGAGCTTCCACCTTGTGATCCTCTTATTCCATTTTAAAAAATTGAATAAAAAGCTTTACACCAACCTTGTCAATTATTATTTTTATGCGAAATGTTTGAACAGAATCTTTATTACAAAGGAGGGAAATTATGTATTCTTGGAAGAATTACTTCACTAGAAAATTAACGGTGATGACATTTTTCAGTCTTGCTATTAGTTCAAGCCTCTATTCAGCAACGTTTACTGTAAACAATCTTAACGACAGTGGAACAGGATCTTTGAGAAACGCACTTAATAGCGTAAGTGCTGGAGATACTATTAACTTCCAAACCGGTCTTACAGGAACACTCACACTCCAAAGCTCTCTGCCAATCATTAACAATAACCTCACCATCAACGGAAGAAGCGGCATCACAATCCATGGTCAAGATTTGTACCAAATCTTCTTCGTGAATAATGGGACTGTTTCAATTAGCAACCTTGTTCTGTCACACGGAGCTAGCACAGGGGGTGCTGGAGGTGTTTCTCACGCAGGTAACGGTGGTGGAGGATTAGGTGCAGGTGGTGCACTCTTCATTAACGAAAATGGTAATGTCTCTTTAAACACTGTTACCTTTAGCACCAATAAAGCTCAAGGCGGTGCCGGCGGAAACTTCGGTAGTATCTATGATCTAGGTTCTGGTGGAGGCGGTGGTGGTGGTTTTAACGCCGGAGCTGGAGGAACAGGTAATTATAACTTCATTAATGGCAGCGGCGGTGGCGGCGGTGCTGGCTTCGCAAGTGATGGAGGCGCGGGCTACACCGGTGGCGGCGGCGGTGGAGGATTCTCTGGACAATTCGCTGGGTCTTCTTTCTCAGGCGATGGTGATGCTGCAGTTTCCAACGGAGGCGACGGCGGCGTGGGCTTCGGTGGTTCAGGGTCCAATGGATTTGGAGGCTTGAGCGGAGCAATAGGCCTGGATGGTTCTGCTGGTAATGCTCTCAATGGCGGCGGAGGCGGCGGTGGCGGAGCTTCCACAACAGGAACGCAATCTGGCGGCTCCGGAGGCCTTGGTGGCTTGATCGGTGGCGGTGGTGGAGGCGGCGGCGGTGCTGTCGGCGGTGATGGCGCTAATGGTGGGAACTTCGGCGGCGGCGGCGGTGCTGGCGGTAGTGTAGTCTTGAATGGCCGTGCAAAAGGGGGTAATGGCGGATTTGGTGGCGGTGGCGGTGGTGGAGGCGGAGTTAGCCTTTCCACAAATACTGCTGGAGCGGGTGGAAATGGAGGATTCGGAGCTGGTGGCGGTGGTGGCGGCAAAAACGCTGCTGGTGGCGCTTCTGGATTCGGTGGCGGAGCTGGAGGAAATAACGATGGTTGCGGAGGCGGTGGCGCTGGATTCGGCGGAGCTGTATTCGTAAGGACCGGGGGTAAGCTTACCATCACAACACCTTCATTTGGGAATAACACCGCCCTCGGAGGTGCTGGCGGCTGTGTGTTAGCTGGCGCTGGAGATGGAGTAGGTGGAGGAAATGACATCTACCTAATGAGCGGCACAACATCCACCCTTACTAATGCTTTCAATGCTACTGTTTCCATCGCAGGTACAGGAACGTTGACTAAGAAAGGTGCGGGAACTTTAAAAGTCCTTGGCGAAGGATCTCTTGCGGCTGCCACTCTTATTGTGAACGGCGGATACTTGGATCCAGAAGGAGTTAGCGCAAACAACATCGTTACACAAGCCTTCGGTACTCTTCTTGGAGGAGGAACTGTAGCTTCTGTGGATAACCAAGGAACTGTTGCTACACGCGATTCAAGCAATCCATTAGGAACATTAACTGTCACTAATGACTACCAAAACAAAAATAACTCTATCCTTTGGATGGTTATCCAGCCTAACGGACAAAGTGATCATTTGGTTGTGGAAGGAAATGTTACATTGGATGGAACATTAAAGATTACTCCTGTCAAAGGATCCTATCCATTAAACACAGTTTTCACTTTAATTAATGCAACAGGCACAATCAGTGGAACATTCGATAAAATCCTTATCGATGGTTCATCAGGATTGAAACTCTGCCCAACCTACAGTGCACACACAGTCACAGTAAAAGTTTGCACTGCAGCCACTGTGCAATAATTCGCATTTTTTTCAGGAGCCGGGATTCCCCGGCTCCTTTCCAACTCTAATTCACGTCTTACACATAAAGCGGTTGCACACGTTTTGAGCCCTGAAGTGCTGCCATTGTGTATAGCTCAGGCGTAGAGCACAACAATTTTCAACAAGCTTGTCTTACAACGCATGGCGGTAGCGCCCTATTCGTTGCGCTACCGCACATCAGCTAAGTGAAGAAATTGCAAATTATGGTTGGAATCGATCACTTAAAATTGATAATTTGCCTTCATTTAAGTGCTCTTGCAATTATTTTTGTGATTAACAATTCTTCAGATTTTATAGCATGATAAATGGATTGACAAGGAGTTCTCAATTCTTCATCTTCAATACTATCCAAGAGACTGGAGTAATATTCTAAATAAGCTTCATTCTCTTCTTTGACTTCCACAATTTCAAAATTACTTTTCTTAAGCAACTCCATGTAGTCTTTTTTGGTCACTGGGTACATTTTCGCATCTTGAGAATTTAAAAAATCTTTCATGTTCTCTCCCCAATCGGGAGAAGCACTTAACCAATCTGTGATAATTAGAAGATCTCCAGGTTTTAAAACTCTTAAAAATTCTTTAAAGTAATGTTCCTTGAACTCAATGTGAGTTAACACTTCTTTGGAAAAGATTAAATCAAATTCATCATTTTGAAATGGCAATAACGTTCCATTTTCGTAATAAGTGAATTGCACCCTGTTTAAAAGAATTTCAGGAATATGCTTGCTAGAATGGTAAACGATCCAAGGATTGGAATCTATTCCTACAACTACTCCTCCTTTCTGAGCTAAATAAAGTGAAGGACCTCCCAACCCCGATCCAAAATCTAAAATTTTTTTTCCTTTGATCTCTATCGATTCAATCATTCTTTCAATAGAATTCGTGCCGCCAGCCGACATCATTCCTGTCCCATATGTTGATTCTAATGCCATTGCAAGATCCATGGAGAAAAGATATCCATAACATTGGGCAGAATATAGAAGGATTATTGTGAATATAATCTTCATAGTTTTTTATACTTTCATAACATTAGTTCGACTTTAGCATTTTTTGAGGAATTCAGAAGAATATTTGAAGTTTTTTCCTGCATTTAGTGCTGTAATGCTAATGTCAGTGCATGCAATATTCTGACTTCCGAATTCCGACTTCTGACTTCCAAAAAAATGCTAAAGTCGAGATTACGGATTTGTTAAAATAGTTTCAAAAAATTCGAGCAAAATTTTATCTTTCTCTAAGAGAAAGCTGTCCGTATACTTCTCGTAGTTTGTACCTGCACGGTAGTGTAGGAAATGATTATTCCCTAATAATTCAATTGTGTAAGGCTTTTTGAGGACTAAAGCAATTTCATTGTCAGTAAAGCCTCTGGCTTTGAGATTTTTGACTTTTTCTCCTTCAAATATTTGATCAAAATTTTGTTTGCTTTGATCTGCGTAACGATAGGGACAGTAAAATTGATATCCTTGAATATACTCTATGTTATGTACCTTAAGAGTTTCTTTAAACTTGGTGAGATAAAGGTTAGTCCACCCTCCTCTATCACAAATGGCATTTGTATTTGGAAGAATGCCACAATTAAAACAGATCGTCTCTCTTTCAGGGAGTAAGGCATTGTTAAATAGAATTAGGGCTAGCCATAGGTAGGAATAAGGTTTACCTGTATCTATGTCATTGGTTCCCCACAGAACTCCTGTAAAATGGTTATTCTCTAACATTTTTTCGACAGAAAAAGGTCTAATCAAAAACATATCTGAATCGATCACCATAACAGGACCGTCATGATGAGAGAAAAAATTGTCCCACGCCCATTGCACTGAATTGCAATGGCGAACATTTGGATTATTGTAATTATCTTTTGGTCCTCTAGGAAGATAAGGCCGATCGTGGATTTCCTGTGGAACTTTAGCGTATTGAATTCCCAGATCAAGGCAATTATTTTCTATTTTGGCTGTCATTTCAGGAGTATTTGCGTCGCTAATGACCCAAAATTCATAATCATCTTCCAAAATTTTTCAAATAAACGCTCTTGCAAACAATAAAATCAGGACGATTAAACCCAGTTGTAATGACAATGGTTTTTCCTATTAAAATTTCAGGTAGGATCAAAAGTGACCAAAGTATGATTTTCCTAATCATTTAACACCTCAAGAAGGGTACTTTTCTTAGGAACTGAAAGGGCTATAAGAAAAGAAGTAGGTAGTAAGAAAATTTTTTTCATTTCAATTCCAGGTTTAGATTTTTGATATTTGTGGAATTTGTTTTGTATATTGTTAATCGATTACTTACAAATCAAAACATAAGTTATTGATTTCGATATACCTTGACTTTGATCTTAAAAAACTCCTAAATTATTGCCGGAATAAAGGAGTTTATATGGGTGGCTTAGATGTTTCAGGAGGCTATAGATGACTTTAGGAATGACCTATCTAAATAAAGTTTTTCAATACCTTTTCAAGATTGATTCCTTTACCTAGGACAGGCTTGAAAAGGTCACCTTCTTTTTTAATCCTTTCCATAGCATTTACAAGCGTAAATTTTGTGGGTTTTAGTCCTTTTTTGACTTCGCTCCAATGGAGTGGCATAGAAACTGTTGCTCCAGGCTTAGGCCTGACTGAGTAAGGTGCTGCCAATGTTGCCTTAGGTCGATTTTGGAGAAAATCCACATAGATTTTTCCTTCTCTTTTTTCAGTATATCTCTCAACGCTTGTGAACTTAGGCAACATATTATGAACTTGGTTTGCAATCATCCTTCCGAATAACTGACATTGTTCGTAGGTATATTTTGCACCCATGGGAATATAGATATGCATCCCATCTGCGCCAGATGTTTTACAGTACCCTTCTATTTTCAGATGATCTAAAACTTTTTTTGTCGTTAAGGCTGCCTCTATAACTTGATCAAAGCTGTTACTTTCTGTGGGATCAATATCTATGATACACCAATCAGGGTAATCAGGTTTTTCAACTGTGCTATTCCAAGGATTCATTTCGATGGCTCCCATGTTTGCCATCCATAAAAGATCTGCTTCATCCTGAACAATCAGATAATTCTTATCCTCACCAAGGCTTGTGTGATAAGGGAATTGCTTCATCCATATCGGAGCAGACCTTGTGACATCCTTTTGATAAAAACTTTCTCCCATAATCCCATTGGGGAAACGATTTAGCGACTGAGGTCTATTTTTAAGATAGGGAAGAATATAGGGGGCAACTTGGTAGTAATAATTCAATAAGTCTCTTTTAGTATACCCTTCGCCTGGCCAAAAGACCTTACTGAGATTAGTAAATTTCAGCTCATGACCTTTGACATTTTTTACTTGTGTCTCTTCAGTAGGATTTAAAAGAGTTTTCCTATCGCCCTTAGTAACAGGATTAATGCTTAATTTTAGATCTTTCGTTTTCTTTGAAATGCTTTCCACAACTTCGGGATGCACGTCTTTTGCAGATTTATCTTCTCTGATCCCTTCAAAAGATGGGTGGCGCATTACACCATCTCCAGTTATTTCTGTGTAACTAACTTCACACACTATTTTGGGATGTACCCAGATCGCTTCAGCTTTGGGAGGATTTTGTCGAAATCTAGAAGGCTTATTAACGTCAGGAACATATGTAAATGGACATTTTTTTATTCGCAAATTATTAAATTTATCCATTAAAAGCTTTTGAGTTTTTATATCAAATCCAGTTCCGATCTTACCTGTGTACTCCAATTTCCCTTTTTGAAAGACGCCGACTAAAAGTGAGCTGAAGGGCTTAGGCGAACCCTCATTCTTTGTGTAACCGCCAATGACAACTTCGTGACGTTTAGAGGCTTTAACTTTAAGCCAGTCGTAGCCTCTTTCTCCCTCTTTATATGTACTGTCTTCACGTTTGGCGATCATCCCTTCGAGACCCATCTTCTTTGCAACTTTGAGGAACTCCTGGGGTGTTGCAATAAAGCTTTCGCTTTCTCGGATCATTTCATTGGTGGGCAAAGCAGTTTTTAGAATGGTTTTACGTTGTTTAAGAGGGAGATTTCTAAGATCGTAGCCGTTGAGCCAAAGAATATCGAATATGTAATAAATTAAAAATCCATCCGCTTCGCTGCGCCAGTTTTGTAATCCTTCGAAACTTGCCAAGCCCTCTTCAGTCAAAACAACGATTTCTCCATCAAAAACAGCATTTAACTTAAGCTTCTTCAGAGCTTGGTGTAGAGGATAATATTTTTCATTAAAAGACTTTTTATTTCGCGAGATAAGATCCACTTTCTCTCCATTGCATAAAGCAACGCAGCGATAGCCGTCCCATTTGATTTCATAAATCCAATTTTTATCTTCCGGAATAGAATCAACTAATGTAGCGAGCATTGGGCTAATTTCTTTAGGAAATGGAGCTTTTTTAGCTCCTTGAATTACATTGGATTTTCTTTTAACCGCTGTCATAATACTACTTCTGCTTTAATAATCGTATTAAAGCAGAAGTAGGTTGAATAGTTAAGGATTACTTTTTTACCAATGACTCTAAGGGCCTTGCATCAAAGAAAAGCTCCAGCCTCTCGATAAGTTCATCCTTAAATGTTAGTAACGCTGCTGTGCGGAATGTTCCTACAGGTTTAGGGCATTCTATTTCGTAAACTAACATCACTTCATTTCCTGAAGATAGTTTTTCTTTTACTGTTAAAGTATTAAACAGATTAAAAAACCCTTTTACAGCTTCACTCATCTTTTCCTTTCCTTCCAACTTTGCAAGAGGTGCTACAAATTGAATGTTTGGATGGATGTGTTTTACAGCTTCTTTGTGGTTTTTCTCTCCCACAGCCTTATAATACTCAACGGCTTTTGTTAAATTAGACATTTTTTCTCCTTTTATTGACTGCAAATTCATTATAGTTTACTATATCTAATTATGTCAATAACCAAAAAACGGCCCTACAGTTCAGAATCAAGGCAACAGAAGGCACAGCTCAACCGAAAATCGATTTTGGGTGCTGCAAAGAAGTTATTTGAGTCAAAAGGATTTGAGAAGGTCAAAATCGAGGAAATTGCAGCCGAAGCAGGTGTATCAGCACCTTCGATCTATGCTATATTTCAATCTAAGAAAGGACTGTTGCTCGCTTTGATGGATGAATCTTATGATCTCAACAAATTTGAAGAACTCGTTAAAAAAAGCAAAGGTGAGAAATTACCGAAAAAGAAGTTGATGCTTTCCGCGAAGATAGCAAGAGAACTCTATGACGCTGAAAAAAGTGAACTGAGTTTATTAAAAGGAGCCTCTATAGTCGATCCTGAATTCAAAACATTGGAGATTGAAAGGGAAAATCGACGTTATGAGCGGCAAAAAGAGACCGTCCAAACTTTAGCGGCTGCTGGAGCATTTAAGAAAGGGATTGAAGTGAAAGAAGCCAGAGATATTTTGTGGACGATGACAGGACGTGATTTATATCGCTTGTTGGTGGTGGAACGTGGATGGAGTTCAGACCAGTATGAAAACTGGGTTGGAGAAACATTAATAAAATCATTATTGAAATAACTTTTTAGCTCCTCTGACAATAATGGGAGATCCTTCAGCTAGAAATGAGGAGTGTGGGGTTTTTAGAAACGGGGCAAAATCAGATCCGTACAAGTTCAAAAAATCGATATCTAGTTCACACGTTTTACAGTCCCATACCCTCCATGGAGGATGTTCAACTTGATATTCCAATGTTTCACTATTAGGCTTTTTGCTGTATCCCCAATAGTGTTCTGTAAAAAATTCTGCGTCTGAATTTTTTGGAGGAAGTTCCGGTTCACCGCTACATGTGACAGCTATTCTTTGCCATTGTTTGTTGTGCTTCCATTCATATTCTGCCCTTATCTCATTAGGATCATGAATAATGACATGTCTCATTGGAAGCGAAATGTAGTTTTCGTAGTAAACAGAATTTGCAACAGTGGCGATGGCCCATTTAGGTACAATTTCTTTGATAAAGGCAACTCCTCTACGTTCATCACCGTTAGGCATAATTCTTTTAATATAAAAACGAAGATTGACCTCCTCAAAATCCCTATGAAAGGGAATCGGAAGCCCCATAATGTAGGTGTCTAAAAACATAAACCCTACAAGGCTTACATAGGCTTTGCCATTCCAAAGATCAAGTTCTGTTCCGGTGGGAATATGTGCGGCTAATAGGGCAGGATCAATCTCATAGTTGATCATCGCCAAGTATTTCCATTTAGCCTCAAGAAAAATTCTTGAATTCATGCACCACTTTCCCTTTAATGCAAATTAACCACGTGGTTAAATTAATTGTTTTGAATTAATTATTCATTACTAATTATGTGAAAATACTATGACTACATATTCTTCACAGTTGATCAAGGGGAAAGGAAATTTTCCAAACAATGATGTTCTACCTGTGATCATCTATACTAATGTGTTTGATTTTGGACACCAGAATCACGCTGAATTGATTAAAAAGGTCTTTAAGGATAATGGTTGGTTTAGATCATGGACCAATGGAATCTACGATTTTAATCACTATCATAGTAACAACCATGAATGTTTGGGGATGGCAACAGGATGGGTCAAGGTTTTACTGGGTGGAGACACTGGACATATCTTTGATTTAAAAGCAGGAGATGCCGTTCTATTACCTGCAGGCACGTCACACAAGCGAATAGCATGTTCGGATGACTTTTCATGCGTTGGAACTTACTCCATCGATTTGGAATATAACATGAAATATGGCCGTGCGAGTGAATATGATGCATCAGTAAAGCAAATAAGCACTTTGCCATTACCTGCAACCGATCCTATCTACGGAGTAGATGGACCGGTCAAAAAACTTTGGAAGAAATAGGCTAGAGATCTTCCCCGTCGTTTTCTTTTTTACGAAGTTCTGCTTCTTCAGGGCTTATGGATTCTTCCTCATCGTAGTATTGGTCATCCTCGTTATCACCCCGTTCTTCTTCGGGAGTTTGATAAGGCTTTTTCAAGCGATCACTGACACCTTTTTCATCGGCATCATCAAAGTTAAGCGGTTTAGGGTCATCAGGATATTCTCTTCTCTTCCTTGACATACAAACCTCCTACACTATGGCCTTTCTCCCATTTTACAATAAAACCGCAATAAAGAAATTTTATTTATAAGTGACTGATGATTAGCAAGCAATTTGATCTATATCGATTTCTAAAGGAATATGAGTTTCTTTAAATTTAGAGAGATTTTCTGGCTTTATTGAAAGATATAACTTTCTAAATTCCTTATCAGTGACTTTCAGGTAATTTAGAATGTAAAGACGAAGGTAAATTTCTGTACTTAGATTCATTTTTGCATCTTCGTTTTCCCACTTAATAACCGCTGCATGTGTTACCCCAAAAAGAAAAGTGAGGATTGATGCAAGACTTTGCAGCACTGTTCCAACAGATTGACCAAACACAATCCACGAATGAAAAGGTGCTGCACATGAAAAATTTCTTTCTCACCGCAGAATCGGGAGATTCTGCTTGGGCTCTTTTCTTTTTAAGCGGGCATCGAATGAAGCGATTTATTAGCAGTGGCATGCTTTATAACTGGTGCTGGGAATATACTGGAATGCCTGATTGGCTCATGAGTGAAAAGTTAGGAGCGAAAAGGTGCGTGGTAGTGGGAGATTTGATCCATGCAAAGGCAGGGTTATCTGAGCCGATAGTCGCAATGTTTAGTGAATGGTTGAAAGGAATCGATTGCGAAATCGATTTGGTGATTGGTAACCATGATAGGTCATTACAAAAGTATTTACCACATGAATGGACATTACATCTGCATAAAGAAAGCTATGTTAATCCGCCCTTTTGTTTTTGCCATTTTCCTTGTCAAAAGGAAGGATACTTTGTTTGGTCAGGACATTTACATCCGCAAATAGCAATACGCGGCAAAAGCGACCGTGTTGTTGTTCGGTGCTTCCACATTGGCAAAGAAATGGCAATCCTTCCTGCATTCAGCTCATTTGTTGGCGGCAGCTTTGTTCAGAAAGGCAAAGATACCAAAATCTACGGCATAGCCAACGACAAAATCATCGAACTCTGACTCTGCTTTTGGTGTATTGTTGCTATTGGCAACAGTGGCCTTTGCCGCAGGCCCTGGAATGCAGCAAAAGACTGACTCAGGGCGCGGGACGAGCCACATTATTTAGGAGATTTAGGAAACGATTTTGTTGTAGTTGTCGGGATCGGTGGCGCCTTCGGTGCTGATGAGGAGTATTCGTGAGCTGGAGTTAATTTCCATAGCTTTTTTGAAGTCTTTTAAGGCTGGATTTTGGCAGATCTCTTGTAAAATGCCCAGTGATACTGCTCCTGATTCTCCCGAAACTAGTTTCGGATCCTCCCCAGAAGGGTTGGCTAATTTCCGCATCCCCTCTGCAGCAATGGAGTCAGGGCATATAATAAACGCGTCTGCACTCTTTTTTAAGATTTCCCAAGCGATGGCGCTGACCTCACGACAAGAAAGCCCTGACATCATTGATTGGGCATCGCCGCTTGCAGACTTAGGCTGCCCATCATGTCCTAAGGAAGATTGATAAAAGCAATCTGCTCTGGAGGGCTCTACAATGATGACTTTAATATTTTTGGGGGCAAATCTTAAAATTCCCTCAACCACTCCACCCGCAAGAGAACCTACTCCTGCTTGAAGTATAATGTGAGTGGGTGGAATTTCCCATTGTTTTGCCAGCTCCCCTGCTATTGTGAGGTATCCTTCCATAATCAGTCTTGGGATCTTTGTATAATTTCCCCATGCAGTATCTTGAATGACAGTCCATCCCTTCTTTTCTGCTTCTTTTGCTGTGTATACAACGGCATCATCATACATTAAATCTGTTTGAATTGTTTCAGCGCCTTGTTCTTTGATACGTTCAATTTTAAAAGGTTTTGCGCCTTTGGGCATATAGACAACAGCTTTTTGGCCAAATATTTTGGCTCCCCAAGCTACTCCGCGTCCATGGTTTCCAGCTGTGGTTGTTGTAAATGTAATTTGGGGCTTATCTTTAACCCGTTCATTGATTTCTGAATAGAATCCAAAGGGGAAGTTATATCTTTCTGCAAGGGTATTAGCTATCGCATAAGAGCCTCCCAAGCCCTTGAAAGAATTCAAACCAAACCTTTTGGACTCATCCTTGATGAGAATGGATTCGACTTCGAGCGACTTCGCCAAAGATTTTAAAGAATAGAGCGGTGTAGGCTTATATCCTGGGATGGATTCATGGAAGGTTTGAGCTTTCCTAACATCATTTTCAGTAAAATAAGGAGAAGGGTTCTTATCCTTATAGGGATTTATATTCCATTGGATTGAACTCATAAAAACACCTTGTTATTATTACTAATATCTGATATATTACATTATAGATATTAATAAGTAAAGGATTAAATATGAACTCTTTAGGAAAAATTCAAAGAACATTTGTTCGGGATGAAGCGTATCTACTGATTAGAGATATGATTGTGGAGGGTAAATTGGAGCCAGGAAAAAAATTGCGGGATAAGGAATTGGCGGAGGAATTAGGGGTAAGTAGGACTCCAGTGAGAGAAGCTTTGCTTCGGCTTGAAAATGAAGGGTTGGTACAAACCAAGGCCAATAGTTCTACTCTGGTGGCCCCTCTAGATTTCAAGGATGCTTTTCATCTTTACTCCCTTGTTTGGACTTTGGAACTGCTTGCCTTGGAACAAGGTTTTTCGAACTACAAGAAAGAAGATATTGAAAAAATGGCAGAAGCTAATGAAGCGATGTTAGTTGCCATGGAGACCCATGATAGTTTGGAAGCCGTGAAAGCTGACACAGAATTTCACGATGTGATGATTCAACTTGCTGAGAATCCTGAGTTATCTCAAATCGTTGCTACATTGAAACAGAAGCTTAAACGAATAGATCTCTATTATTTCGAAAAGAAGGTGGATGCTCAGCAATCCTATAAAGAACATAAAAAAATTATCTCTGCTTTGAAGAAGAAGAATTTTCTTGAAGCGAAAAATGCACTCGAAACGAATTGGAAAGCAAGTTTTACACGTATTAAATTTTAATAGGTCATTTATGAGTAAAATAGATAAAGATAGGCCCAAAAGGCTTTGGCTTACAAGAACCTATTGAATGGATAGAGCTAGATTCCGTTGAACAAACCGCCGCAATCTTACTCAATGTCATAGATAAAGAATAAAATTCAGATGCATCAAAAAATTGGAACTTGCGCGCAGCGGACAATGCGAACGGCCCCCGCGAAGCGCCTGGAATGCGGTGGCGGAACGAAGTGGAGCTACCGCCTTTGCCCCGACCGCAAAGCAAGGTTTTTTGTTTTCAAAAACCATAAACCCAGTGTCTTGCATTATAGAAATTCTTCTAGTGGTCAGGGCAAAGGCGGTAGCTCCACTTCGTTCCGCCACCGCATTCCAGGCGCTTCGCGGGGAGCCTGCTTTTGTCTGCTGTGTCCACTTCATCCGCTTTGTCCGTTTGTCTTATTAGCTTGGGCAATTGTAGTTTATTCTCTTATAAAGAGCTGTGCCATAGGGCACAGCGCTCTAGGGGGCTATCGCGCAAGTTCTAGGATCTTTGGATCAAACCTTTGAGTTCGTTGATGAATGCTTCATCCAGGAGCACATCTTGGAAGTTGCTAATGTTTACAAGAGGACGAACTCTTACAACTTCCAGCAAGGCATCTGAAAAGCTTTGTCCTAAAGCCATTTTATAAGCTATTGCAACCGAAGCACTCCTTGAAGAACCCGCATTACAATGGACTAAAACTTTAGTTCCACTAAGTTTTTGCTCTTCAAAATAAATAATAGCTCTCTTACAAACTTCTTTAAATTTAGCTTTTTGAAGATCATTATTCTCATCTCCAAATGGATCCCAAATTGATACTATGCCATTAGGATATTTTGCGTGTGCCCCTTCCTTTTTGGATAAAACATCTGGTGCGCAGGACGCAGCAAATGTCGGGCTCTCACTGCATGTGTAGATAGCCTTAACACCATGTATACCATTTCCAAGAAGCGCTTTAGATGACTCAGTTTTCTGATCGGCTATTTCTTGAGCATTTGTTTGATTACCCAAATAAAGATGCTCAGTGATTTTTGTAACCTTTGGATTAATAAAGATATTGAAAGCATCACCTTCTAGTCCATTTCCTTGGAGATGCAATCGTCTTGCTTCATCTATTGCTCGCTTATAAGGTGGTTCTCTTGAGACTCTACCGATGAGGTTTGAGCCTCCCATACGGCCAATCCGGCAAGGACAGGAACAACAAACAAATAAGATAAGATTTTCAAACCTGCAAGGGCCCTCTCTTTTCCATTTTCTGCTTTGGCAAATTGACAAAAGCCTGATAAGTAAGACTTAGCAGCTTGAGAAACTCCAGCACATGTAGGCATAAAACCACCTTAAATAATATGAAATAAATATTATATATTAATTTTTTAAATAAGTTAAGTTTAAATAATTAAATGATTTTAAAATAAATACTTTAAAAACTAATTTCCAATTAGCAGGGAGGGCAATTTTAGGCTTTCCTTTATAAAGTTATTTTTTTAAATAAGAGTTAATTTTCTGTTTTTACATAGGTAAGCCCCATGGGAATGCTATCATCCATCAAATCTTACTCTAAAGATTACATTCCAACTTCGGTCCTCTGTTTTAGGGAGGGATACAACTTAAATACCTTCTGGCATGACCTGTTCGCTGGGATCACTGTTGGAGTCATTGCTCTTCCTCTTGCGATGGCCTTTGCCATCGGATCGGGAGTTGAACCAGAACAAGGGCTCTACACAGCAATCATTGCAGGATTTATCATCTCATTGCTTGGAGGCAGCCGCGTTCAAATTGGAGGTCCCACAGGAGCTTTTGTTGTCATAGTATACGGTATTGTTCAACAATACGGTTATGATGGGCTTGCGATTGCAACCTTCATTGCTGGAGTAATCATCATCCTGATGGGAATTGCGCGATTGGGAGTCCTATTAAAGTTTATTCCCTATCCCGTGACGACAGGTTTTACTACAGGTATTGCTGTCACGATTTTTTCTGCGCAGATCAAAGACTTCTTTGGAATGCAGATTGACCACGTTCCCGCCGAATTTCTACACAAATGGCATTCGTATGCCACCAACGTGCATACTTGCAGTCTTTGCGCAATTCTATTAGCAGCAGGTACATTAACTCTAATTTTCGTTTTAAGAAACTATTGGCCGAGATTTCCCGGTGCAATTGCAGCTGTTGTACTAGCAACCATAATTGCCTATTTCTGGGACCTTCCGATTGAAACGATTGGAACTAAGTTTGGGGGTATTCCCAATATGCTCCCTGCTCCTACATTCCCCAATGTAACTTTTGAAAGAATACAAGAGGTATTTCCTGCTGCAATCACAATTGCATTGCTAGGGGGTATAGAATCTTTGTTATCGGCCATGGTAGCTGATGGGATGGTTGGAACAAAGCACAATTCAAATTCAGAACTCGTCGCACAGGGAGTCGCAAACATCGGTTCAGTGATGTTCGGTGGTATACCTGCAACGGGTGCTATCGCTAGAACAACTGCTAACATTAAAATGGGAGCAAAAACTCCAGTCTCTGGAATGATTCACGCTGTCGTCCTATTATTGCTCATGTTGATTTTAAGTCCATTAGCCGCTGAAGTTCCATTAGCTGCATTGTCAGCCGTTCTAATTTTCGTTGCATGGAATATGAGCGAACTTCCCCATTTCATTGATATTCTTAAAAGCGATTGGAGTGATGCACTGGTTCTTGTAATTACTTTTCTTCTTACAGTATTGATCGACTTAACTGTTGCTGTGCAGGTGGGAGTGATGTTAGCAGCAGTCTTGTTTGTCAAAAGGATGAGCGATTCGACAACATTAGAAGCTTGTCGGATATTTATGAAACAACAAACAATGCCTGTGACACACTCAGAAGAACAAGATACTGGAATACTATTCAGGGATGATATTCCTGCGGATGTGACTGTATTTGAAATGAAAGGTCCCCTATTTTTTGTTGTTTCCGATCTTTTGAGCGAAACTTTAAGACGGCTTCCAGAAAAACCCAGGGTATTCATTTTGCGCATGCGAAATGTCCCGATGATAGATACCACAGGGATACAAGCTCTGAAGCAGTTTACACAAAAATGTAAAGATCAAGGGATCACATTTTTGGTGTCAGGACTTCAACCAGCTGTTTCTGCTTTTTTCAAAAAAACAGAATTGGATAAAATCATCGGACACGAACATCTGTTTCCAAATGTGGATGCCGCTCTAAACTATGCTAAAGGGGAAAAAACTGTTGACTACACCAAACCAAAAAACACGGAGATTGGACATGAGAGAGCTAAAACATCTGTTTGATAATAACCGTGACTGGGTAGAGCAAAATATAAGCAGAGATCCTGAATATTTTCTTAGGATGTCTAAAGGTCAAAAACCAAGCTATTTATGGATTGGCTGTTCCGATAGTAGAATTCCTGCCAATGAAGTTTTGAGGCTGGAACCTGGAGAACTTTTTGTTCATCGCAATGTGGCGAATTTATTTGTTCATACCGATTTAAATTGTTTGTCAGTCCTTCAATATGCAGTGGACTATCTTAAAATCCAGCATGTGATTGTATGTGGACATTATGGCTGTGGTGGCGTTGCCGCAGCAATGGATAACAAGCAGTTTGGGATTATGGACAACTGGTTAATGAACATTAAAGATATTTACGCGCATTCTGAAGAGGAGTTGCTAGCCATTGACGATCCAAATTTGAGGACTGAACGTTTGGTCGAATTAAATGTATTGCAGCAAGTGAACAATGTATGCCATTCATCGGTAGTGCAGAACGCGTGGGGAAGAAACCAATCCTTGACGGTTCATGGGTGGGTGTATGAGCTAAAAACAGGTTTGTTGCACGACTTGAACTGCTGCATCTCAAGCTTAGAGCAGGTACAGTCGATCTATCTAACCCGCGCCAACATGAGCCGCAGGCCCCTCTCCTATTTTGCCACCACCGCCCGCACCTGCGTCTAATTATTTTAGCGTAGATTTGAAGTCTACGCTAAAACGTTTTTATCTTTTCAAGGAAGACATGGTAAATGTTCATTTGATGTGCTTTTGGTTTATATGTTATCAAGTGATCATCAGTAATTTAGTGGTGTTTTATGCGTTTGGTTATGCTCCTTGCAGTTTGTTTGATAAATGGACTTTATGGGGAATCTTGCTGCTGCTCGAATTTGCCGGATAGGTTTGGAATGAAAAAAGAGGCTCCAAAAGGGATGATTTGGATTCCTGGAGGGGAGTTTACCATGGGCTCAGACAATAAAGATTCAAAAAAGGATGAAATGCCTCCACATCGAGTCAAAGTTGATGGCTTTTTTATGGATGAAACTCCGGTCACGAACCGTCAGTTTAAAGAGTTTGTCGACGCTACAGGGTACATAACCACAGCTGAAAAGGCCCTACTTTAGAAGAAATTATGGCACAGGTACCTCCCGGAACTCCCCCGCCAGCGCCAGAACTATTGGTAGCGGCCTCCTTAGTTTTCAAACAGTCTCAAGGCAGAGTGCCCTTAACGAGCAACAGAATATGGTGGGAGTGGAAGAAAGGGGCCAATTGGAAGCATCCCTGGGGACCTGAGAGCTCTATTGAGAATATTATGGACCATCCTGTCGTCCAAGTCTCCTGGTTTGATGCGAATGAGTATGCCAAGTGGGCAGGAAAAAGGTTGCCCACAGAAGCAGAGTGGGAATTCGCCGCCTATGGAGGTCGGAATGATATCGTTTATGTCTGGGGAAATGAGGAATTTTCAGAGGAAAATCCCCAGGCAAATATCTGGCAGGGGAAGTTCCCCTATAAGAGCACTAAGCAAAACGGGTATGTGGGAACCACTGCTGTCAAGGCTTTTAAGCCTAATGGCTATGGCTTATACGATATGTCTGGAAATGTATGGCAATGGTGTTCAGATCTTTACGATTACAGCTATTACCAAAAGGAAGCTAAAAAAGATCTGACAATCCTAAGGGCCCCGAAACCAGTTTTGACCCCGAGGAACCTTACGCCAAGAAGAATGTTCATCGTGGGGGATCTTTTTTATGCCATGATAGCTACTGTAAGGGATACCGTATAACAGCCAGGATGAAGACCTGCCCTGATACAAGCCTTAATCACTTGGGATTTCGCTGTGTAAAGTAATTATTATTTATCTTGATATTTATTAATAATAAATAATATAATTATTATATAATAAATTAAAAGATAAATTTATGAACACTAATTACGATCAGTTTTTAGATAACCTTAATAATGTACTAGGTAGTAGTGGAGTTCCTGAATCGGGCTATACTAAAAAGTATTTGTCTGTTGAAAATGGCAGATACAAGGTTGAACGAAATAAAAATTCTAAGAATTTAAATACCGCGGCTATTAATTCGCTTTTTATAGAGGCACATAAGGCGTTCAAGGGTAATGAAGAAAAGTTAAACAATCTCCGTAGTACAATAAAGAAATATAAAGCTCGTCTTGAGACTCGTTCCCGACCTTGGTATCACTATGTGATTTTTTGCTTCTTTTTCAAATCCTCTGAAGAAAAAGAATTATCTAGAATTAAGCATCTCATTCCAAAATCAGGCTATGTACCTCCGAATGTCCCACCAACATCATTAAAAGGCAGGGTTTCAGTTATACAACCTCCTCCCGAAAAAACTTTAGAACAAGAATTGAATGACCAGATCCAGAAAGCTGATTCGGAATTAGCTCCTAATAATCCGAATAACGCACCGGAAAGAATCAAACTCTATAACATGAAAATGTTTGATTCTCTCAAATTAAAGTTAAATTTAAATGGATCAACCCAAACGAATGGGATAAAATCTTGCCTCGATGATTTAAGAGAGTTTCAACGTGAGAAACAAGCTGAGTTATCCCCACCAGAGAATGAATTACTAAAAAGAACAATACATGAACTTCAATTTGCCTTGGAGATTTCAATTCTAAGATCCATGTATGAGTCTAAGCATTTTGAAAAGAAAAAAGATCAAATAATGGAAATGATTCAAGATCGCATTACACGCGAATTGATTAGACTAAAGCCTGGTGAATGTGTAGTTTTGCCAGGTGGATATGCTTATATCGATACCAAAATTGAAAAAGGGCAGCCAAAAAAAGTTGAAAAAGGACATGCGACACTTTACGTCATTAAAAAAGAGCAACAGGGTGCTTCTTTCACCATAGTTAATACCGGTGAAGGAGCTAATAGTGCTGGCCTTTTAAAAGAATTGAGTGATGAGACCCTAGATTTAGGAAGAGAAGCGATAGATACGCTCATGTCTATCATTGGTAAAAAGAACAAACTTTCAAAAAATAGTAGATATCGAATTAAAGATATAAAATTTAAAAACCTTACCATTCATTCATTCGATAAAGATTTTATCTCTTATGTGGTAAAATCAAATTCTGAAGCTAGAACCATGGAGCAAATAAATCGAGAATTAGCTTTAAGACTAAAAGAAAAGGGTGGAAATCAAAATGAAGGTAGGGAACATAAAGCGCAAAATGGAGGTGCTTGCACTGTTAAAAGCGTCACCTCTTTTGTTAACGAAAGGCTAGAAAAAACCTATCGAAAATTTAAGGTTTTTTCTACCGAAAGAGAATTAAGCAGGATTGCAGATTATAGAAAAGATCGAAGAGCTATTAAAGTTCTATGTAGAGGAAAAATGGAAAATCCTGAAGTTGCTCTTGAACAAATGGCTAATGCTGGAAATACAATTTTAGAGAAGAGAACTAAAAAAGCAAATAAAACTAAAAAGGTCAAAAAAAGCTAAATAATTAATTGTAGTGAGTGTGCTTTAGACACTTCCCTTTGCATTTTTCGATGGGATATTTCTTTTCAACCTTAGTCAATTTCTGATTGGCTGCTTCAAGAATATTTATGTCAAGCTTGTCTGCTAGGGTTAATAGGCAGATGAGCACATCTCCAAGTTCATCTTTAATTTCATTAAAAGTTTCTGAGGTCAGGCTTTTGGAATTTTCTTCTGTCAACCAGGTGAAATGTTCTAAAAGCTCACCCGCTTCTACAGCAAGGTTTATTGCTAGATTTTTTGGACTGTGAAACTGTTCCCAATCACGAGCAAGATGCACTTCGCGTATACGTTTAATCAGTTGGTCCAGGGTCATAAACAACCTCAAAAAATAAAAGATTAGCAGGATTGGGCTTTTATGGACAATGGACAGAATGGACAATATGGACAGCCCTTATGGACAAGAAAGTTTCAATTGTCCATTTAGCCCGTCCATATTGTCCATTGTGTCCATAGGGCTTTAGTTCACAATAATCCATTCTTGCGGAATGAGGTCCTGCGTGTCGGGTTTGTAGTCGGGATTGAGCCAGCCGGGTGGAGCAAGGACAATCTTGTTGGGATTGGGGTTTAGGTAGGCAGCCCACCATGAGAATGAGGAATTGCAAATAATATTATGTCTGCAAAAACTCATGAGATAGAGATCGTAGAAGTCATGGTATCTTCCATCATTTTCAATAAACTGAAAATTCCGCGGAATGTCCTTAAAGTTTTCTTTACACCAATCGATCCTGTTTGAGAACACTACAAATAATGAGTCTTCAGGAAAATATTCAATGGCCTTCTTGTAATAGTCCATATCGCATTTGTAGTACACTTCATTATTGGGCTCCATTTCATAGGACCTGAAATGGATAGAAACTGTCTTGGGGTTAGAAAGGAGTTCTCCATATTTCTCTGAAAGAAAATCAAGGATTGGTTGACTTGGCGCAAACAATGCCAAAATTTCAGCCTTGTGATTGATAAAATATTTTTCCGATTGAAACCAGCCTCGAATGACCATATTGGGCTTATAGGGAATGGGCTCATAATGGAATGTGGTTTCCAAAAAAAGGTGTGGTTTTATTTTCGGAAGGGATTCTTTGTTAACCCTCCAAAAAACATGTTCTGCTGTAATGGGGACTCTCCACTGCGTTTCAGTCGCAAGGTCAGGGAAAATGGGCTCTGCACCATTGTCTAAGGCTAGACTTGTTCCAGCAGCAATGATAAACATTTGGTTACCGAGTTGGCCCATGATGTCAGCGGAGACGAAGGGTTTTGCGTGGAGGAAGGATGAGGGATAAAGGAGGAAGGATGAAATGTAGAGAACAAAGGATAATATTTTTTTCATTGTGGGCCTTGAGTTAGTGAGAGTATTACTTCTTCCCATTGTTTTAGGGTGTGTTCTCGGTGTTGGGCAGCGTAATTTTTAACTTTTTCATGCTGGGCATGAAAGTCAGTTTCTTGGATTTTAATGATGAGGTCATTCCAAGACTCGAAATAGATGAAGAGGTGTTCACGTGAAGGTGAATACCATTCAGAATCAGCGAAGAGCTTGTCTTTGGTTAGTCTTGAAAGTTCTGGGTGGAAGTAGTTGGATTTGTTTGCTAGCTCCAAAAAGAAATTTTGGGAAGGAATAAAGTAAGGGATTCCCAGATTAATGTTTTCAAAGAGTGCAAGGTTTGACCAGGCATAGGGAAGGTGAATAATGCCTTTAAAATCTTTTAGATCGTAGGGTCCATTATATCTACCGCAATAAGCAGGAATCCCTATTGAGTTCAAATGTTGCGATAAATTCATATAAAAACGTTCGTTATGGTAGGGCGGAAGGAAAAATGTGGTAGGTTTCTGAATGTTTTCAGGAATGATTGAAGGGGCAGGTTGTGGCTCTTTAGGAGCACAGGGAGTGATGATAATTTTGCCTGTGTCGATCCCTTTAATTTTTGCGTAGGTATGTTCAAAGGAATTATAAGCAAAGATTCTTACATTATCTTTGGTTAATGCATCTTTAAAAAGTTGGTAATATTCTTCATCTGGAAAATCGCAATCTAATGAAGCTTGATCGGAGTAATCGAAGCGGTTGCAGATCCAGATCATCAGTGGGATTTCACTATTGTTTTGAAGAAATATTCTTGAAAGAGGAGATGTATCGGAAATTAGAATTATGTCGAATGTTTTAAAGTACTCTTTATGCAAATTCCAGATTCTTTCCGCTCTGTCATGTCCCATATTGTAAAGAGCATTACCTTGCGTTGTACCATCAAAAAATTTAGGGGGAAGATCAGGAATGAACCATGTTTCAAGTTCCAGTCCTAACTTTTGCGAGACACTTTCGAATTCTTTTTTACATCCTTGGTGGAATGTGAGGTGAAGAATCTTTTCCCCTTTTGCAAAAATTGGAGCGTTGAAAAGAATCATTAACAGTAAGATAAATATCATTGTGAGTAACCCATCGATCGCTTGAGTTTTTGAGAAAAACGTTGCAAGATTGTGTCTTGAACGATGTTACAGGAATCAATCAGTTCATCCATGCAATTTTTTGGAAGAGACATTCCCCATTTATCCCTACGAGGGAGTTTATTAAAGAGAAACCAATTTTTGGTGCCGAACCAATAATGGTTAATCCTGATCTCATCAATTGAGACAAGTTGACCCCTGTGGGTTTCCATTTTTTCCTTTTTTCCGTTAACAGCATAGTATCCTGGATAAAATTCAAAAGAATGGGGATCATGGATAGTTTTTACACATTTTGGTTGAGCAATGTATTTGATGTACTCATTTTTAGGGAATGTTTCAGGAGCTTTCCATACGAGGCTTTCTGTAATCAGTTTATTCTTTGGAAGATCATCCATACGTGAGGTTCCAAATATTTGCCAATTTATTGAAAGGGCTCCGTAATCTTTATAGTCCTTTAAAAATGTGATCAAGTTGTCATGGTGCACCGGTGCGATAAATTCATCGATATCGATGAAAGCAATCCATTCAGAGGTTTCTTTAGCGATATTGAGTGCATGCATATAAGTGGGAACTTGCAAAAGCTGAAGATAGTCATTTTGACTTTTCGCATCGACCTCCCAATTGTATAATTCGACCAAACCTTTACTAATATAGGGTTGTAGTATCTCAAGTGATTTGTCGGTGCTAAGATTATTATAGAGGTAGAAGTGTTCTACGCCGATAAGATGGTGGTATTCGATCCATTCTTTGAGAAAGAGTTCTTCATTTTGAAAAACAGCACAAATAGAGAGTTGATACTGTTGCGCACAAATTATTGAGTTAAATAGGAAGAAGACTAAACAAACCCACCATTTGCTATTCATAAGAGTATTCGTAGAGCTTTAGCAAACGATGAAATCTCAGTATTGTCTCGATTCTATTTAAGTAGGTGTGCTTTGTTTTGACTACATCCATAAGAGCAAAAAGTTCTTCGTTTGTTAGAGTGTCCATCCTCTTTTGTGCGTCTTTAAATAATTGGTAGGTATTGGGGTTGTAAACAATTTTGTTATCAAAAAGTTCATTCACACGTTCGGAATTAGTCACACCCCATTGCCCGTAGCTAATATTTTTGAAGATTCGACAAGGTATATAGCCCACACTTTTTTGCCATTCCCCCACAATAGCTGGTGCCATATAAGACTTCAAAACAAGCTCTCTATGCTCTTCCGAAGAGATTCCAGTCCCATTAGGATTTGATGGAATAAATTGGATTTTGTTTTCTTTGCATGCTTTAGCAAATGGTTCGATTTCTGATTTATTTCCATAAAATCCATCGCCAACCGTTCCTATCCAATAAACGCTAGGATGTTTTTTAACGGATAGCACTTTCTGTTTTACTTCCTCAATTTCATTTGGAAGTAGGTCAGTTGCCCAAGGCATATATAGACATCGTCCTGGAAAGTTGAAATAAATGCATTTATCGATTTGAACTACCGAGGGATCATTGAGAACAGTGTCGTTGTATACCTGTATGTAAAAATAGTCTAACCCCTGATATTTTTGTGGATTACAGTTGTGAAGGATGTAAACTCCATCATTTCTTATTGGAATTCCCTCGTCAACTTGCCCTTCAGTGAGAAAAAGTGTATTTGTAAAATCTATTCCATGGATGTCATCACTTTTGTCGTACCATTCCACATTATATCCAAGGTGCTTAAAAGCTTTATAGAAGCTTTCATGGATGTATGAGTGAGTATGAGAATGGAGTTTATGGCCCCAAATGACTACTTTATCGAAAGCGCTAAGCGCATTGATATAGAGTAAGAGTACTAAGATGGAACGGATCATTATTTGCCTTTTCCTGGAGCTTTTTCAAGCCTTTTATAGTTAGGGCGGTTACGTATGAGTCGGTCCATGAAATTTTGCAGGTCGGGGTCTACTTTGTTATCATTGATGGGATTGGCCATATTGTAAACGTAATTCACTTCAGGAATAAAAGCGTGTCTTTCATGAGCCATTTCGGCAATGGGATACATAATAGCCATGTCCCAAGCCATTGTTAGAAATTTTCCTTCATAGAGAAAATCTTGGAGGCGTATTTTCTTAAATAGCCATGCGTAGAAAGTTCTTAAGTGGGACGGGCATTTAAATTTTCTAACTTCGCCACGATCGAGAACATCTGCTGGTATAGGTTCGCACCATGTGACATTTCCCATGGGGTATTCGATGAGGGTTCCATGTGTGTACCAAATTTCGTCGGAAGAGTAAACTTCATTTAGATGGAAAAGGACATTATTATCTTTAAGCCAGTCATCTCCATCGACGAGAACAACAATTTCATCGTTTTTGCATTCCCACACAGCGCTGTAGATATTGGCTAAAGCGCCAACTCGTTCATAGTTATGGTAAACTTTTGTCTTTTTTCTTTTGTCATTCTTTTTTAAATACTCATCCACAGCAGCTCCTGTGCCGTCCTTAGAGCAGTCATCGAGATAGATGATTCTATAGTTGTTGTAATTTTGGTTGAGTACAGATTTAAGGTTATTTTCGTACCATTTGATGTTATTGTAAGAAGGAATAACGATGACGAAAGGTTTTTCAGGGATTCTATCGCCGTACACAGGATGGAATTGGAAAATTGCAAATGCAATTATTGCAAACAGTAAACTTTTGGAAAGCCATTTGCTCATTTTTTTATTCCTTAGTTATTTTTGTTGGTATTCTGAATGATTTTTATCTAAAGCAAGGAGCCTTTTCTGATAAGGAAGTTTCCAACTTTCAGGATAGCAGTAAGAAGGAGTAAGGATTTTTGTGGGCTTATGATCAACAAAGTAACGATTTAAGTGACTTTCATCGTGCCAAACAGCGATAAAACCTTTATTAAGGTCATCGTTGATATTTTTAGCACAGGTGGATGCTACTTTAAGAAATTCTTTCGAACTCCCACCGTAGAATCCTCCAGCGAAATATTGTTCCCCTTCATTGTCATAGATGCATGCTTTCGAAAGTGGGTTTGTTTCGTAAGAGCCTCTATGTCCGACAAATCCTGGATGTTGAGTGGAAACTAGGTTAGACAAAATTTCGTCTCCAACAGAATCAACAAAAAGCATATCGGCATCACATGCGAAGAGGTAGTCTTGTTTTTCGAGAAGATCTTTCTGTTTATAGTAAGCGTGAAAACGCATCATCGTATCAAAAGGCCAGCCTAATCTTCCTTGATAAATGACAACAACATTATCTGAAGCAGGAAAAGGGTTATCGGTGAAGATAAAGTAGGTCACATGGTGATTGTTGCAAAAATATTTTTCTGAGGATTCGATGAGTGGAGGAACAAAGTGGATGTAACGTCCTGTGGCCATGACGAGTAGGCCGACATTAGCGCTGAAGAGGGTTTGTATCTGTAAAAATGCGAACAGTGTAAAGGCAAGTATTCGTTTAGTCATTGTCCCGCCCGTTTTATGTAAATGTCAAATTTAAAGATATAGCGGTTTTTTTAAAAGAATTTAAAAAAGTCGCAACTCATGCTGGGCCTTCGGTCTCGCAATAGACCGCTAATGCACAAAAGCAACAGAGACCTTTGATACAATAAAAGCAGGAGAGACCTATAATACAACAAATGCGGTAGTCTTTCTGCAAGCGGGGAGTTCTTTAATTCTGACCCCAAAAATACAGCATAAATTTAAAATATCATGTCATATTTCCTTTAAGTTATTGATATTGAATTGAATCAGAAATTCTCTTTTAAAAAAGAATCAAATAGGATGGAGTGTAAGTTATTCAAAAATCAGTTTAAAATTATCCCCTATTTCCTGAAGATTGTAGTAAGGATTGATTATGACAAGAAATTTATACGTAAATGGTGAAAAGTACTCTACTCGGAGTCTTTTTGAGGATTTAGCTGCTGGCCTTGTGGTATTTTTGGTGGCTCTTCCACTTTGCTTGGGCGTTGCACTCGCTTCTAATGCACCCCTTTTTTCTGGAATACTTGCGGGAATTGTAGGTGGTATAGTTGTTGGAATCTTAAGCGGTTCGCATACAAGTGTAAGTGGTCCTGCTGCTGGCCTGACGGCAGTAGTCGCTGCCCAAATCGGCTCATTAGGTTCATTTGAAGCCTTTCTCATGGCTGTAGTTCTGGCAGGAATTTTCCAAATTGTTCTAAGCCTTGCAAAGTTGGGCTACATTGCACTCTTCTTTCCCTCTAGCGTTATTAAAGGCTTACTAGCTGCAATTGGCATTATCTTAATTTTAAAGCAAATTCCCCACCTTTTGGGTCATGATATTGATCCGATGGGAGCGAAATCCTTTTTCCAGATTAACAAAAAGAACACCTTCACGGAGTTATATGAATCATTTTTTGATATCCATCCAGGTGCTTTGCTCATTGGACTGATTTCATTAGGGCTCATGATTGTTTGGGATAAGATTTCCTTTTTAAAGAATGCGCATATTCCTTCTGCTTTGGGTGTTGTATTTATTGGGGTACTATTAGCAATGGGTTTAGATAGGCTTGGAAGCGTCTGGTCGATCGAACATAGCCATTTCGTACAAGTTCCAGTCGCGGAAAGCACTAGAGATTTCCTGACGTTTCTGACATTTCCGGATGCAGAAGCTTTAATAAATTTCGATATCTATAAAGCAGCGATCACGATAGGACTTGTAGCTACTTTGGAGACTTTGTTAAATATTGAGGCGGTCGACAAATTGGATCCAATTCAGAGGATGACTCCTCCAAACAGGGAGCTTTTTGCACAAGGTGTAGGTAACCTTGCTGTGGGATTCTTAGGGGGGTTGCCAGTGACTAGCGTTATTGTGCGCAGTTCTGTCAACATCAATGCAGGGGTTAAAACAAAAGTAAGCACCATTTGGCATGGCTTTCTGTTATTGGGAAGCGTTTTGATCATTCCACAATGGTTGAATTTCATACCTCTTTCTGCACTGGCTGCGATCTTGTTAGTTACCGGTATAAAGTTAGCAAGTCCTAAGTTAATGCGTCAGATGTGGAATGAAGGGATCTATCAATTTTTGCCTTTTATCATTACGGTGATTGCAATTGTTTTTACAGACCTCTTGAACGGTATTCTCATAGGTCTTGGCACATCGATAGCCTTTATTTTAAATAGCAATATGCGAAGCCCGATCAAACAGATCATTGAAAAACATGCAACAGGGGACCAAGTATTGCATATTGAGTTGCCAAACCAAGTGAGTTTTTTCAATAAAGCAAAACTTAATAACACTCTGCACAGTGTTCCACGAGGGGGACATGTGCTTTTGGATGCTACATCAACAGACTACATCGATCCAGATATTTTGGACCTCATTGTTGATTTTCAAAATACAAAAGCTCCAGCTCATGGTGTGCAAGTGAGTCTGAAAGGGTTTAATCGGTATTCGAAACTTGAAGATCAGATCCAATATATCGATTTTAGCAGTCGGGAAATGCAGGATGCGTTGACTCCTGAGAGAGTATTGGAAATCCTAAAAGATGGCAATGAGCGTTTCAGGAATGGAACGCGGTTAGATCGAGATTTAAATCGATTGTTGAATGTGACCTCTGAAGGACAATTTCCAATGGCGGTCATTCTTAGCTGCATTGATTCAAGGACTCCTGCAGAGATCATTTTTGATTTAGGTTTGGGAGATGTCTTTAGTGTTAGAATTGCGGGGAATGTCATTTCGAGAAAAGTGATTGGAAGCATGGAATATGGTTGCGCTGTTGCAGGATCTAAGTTGATCTTGGTGATGGGGCATACATCATGTGGAGCAGTTCGTGCTGCAGTAGATTTGGCCTCCAGTAATAAATCAGCAATTGAAGTCACTGGATGTGAGCATTTAGATATTTTGATTCATGAAATACAGCATTCCATTAACTCGAACATTGCGAAGAATTTTCATTCTGCCAAAATTGAAGAACAGAATAAATTTGCGAACGAAGTAGCCTACCGCAATGTTTTAAGGACCATCAAGCTGATCAGAGAGCGCAGTCAAATTCTTGACAAGCTTGTCAGAGAACACAAGATCGAAATTGCGGGAGCGATGTACGACATCAATACCGGTGAAGTTTCCTTCTTCCAACCCAAAGAACACAAAAATAAGGCTCTCTTTTAAATCCTGATTTACTCTGTCTAAAGTTGGTGTACTTGGAACGTATTATTACCTACCTGTAGCTGTCGGGGGAGGTTTTGTTGACAGTGAAGTCGAGGAGCTCCGAATAAGCGGGGGGAGCGCTGCCGGAGAATTGGTTTTTAAACTCTTCGGTGGCCTCTTCCAAGGTTTTGCCGCGGAGTACATCTAAATAGAGCCTGCGGCTGGATTGAACGATCTCCTCTACAACTTCAGGATTGTTGTAAATGGCCAATAAAACTTCACGCGGCGCCCTGTAAACCCGAATTTTATACCTTGCAGGATCAAATGTAATAAAACCTCTCAGAGATTTGTATCCGGGAGGATCGCGGTGGTCATCTGGATTGGGAGCCTCAGGATCCTCTTCAATTACTACTTCACCTGATCTCTGTTGATCTTGTTGCACTAAACTTTGTTGTTGAGGCTTTACCATAGCAGGAGGATTATAGGATTCCATCAACATTGTGTTGAAAGCCTTATGAAGCTTATGGTCTTGCCAATAGATGTAACTGAGTTCTGCACTAGACTTAATCTTCAAAGGCTGTCCAGAAGCATCGATAGGGTTCTTCAGCACTTCAAAGATACGATCTAGAAATCCAGGGTTTTCCACTTGCAGTTCTTGAAAAAAGATATCGTTTTGATACATCTGAGTGATGAGATTTTTTGTAATCTCTATCAAGTTTTGTGTCACTTGTGGTTGTTGTTGCTGCTTTTGCTGATCCACAATCCAACCAAAGTTGATTAATGCCGTCGACTGAATACGCTTACGCGGGTCTTGATTTCCTTCTTTGACAGTAGTGACATCATAAAGTTGTAATGCATCGACATACTGTTCTCCCCGTTCATCCTTTTGCATGAACTCTTGCCACTGCTTCCTTGTCAAAGACATATTCAAGTAGTTAGAGATGCTCTCATAGCTCAAAGCAGCTAACAAAAGGACCATTGTGACTACAAAAATTAGTACATTCATTTTGTATACTCAATCACTTTTGTTTTATCGATTAATGGGTAGGCAAATGTCGTCATTTTAGGCTTTCCATTTGCTTCTTTGCTATGAACTTCTACTTTTACAATCCCTGGAATCTGCCCATACTCCCTTCTCCACTGGTCTACCCAGCTTCCAGGCCTTAGCTCGGGATTAGGATTTTGCTCGTTTTCTTTGGGATCTTTCATGGGCACATAGAATTTATAAGTGACCTTATCCACGTTTTCCATTAGAACTTCAAGGTTCATTGGAGGCTTCATTGTGCTCCACAGTTTTGGGTGGGGCCATAGTGCCATGATCAAACGGTTGTCTTTATCTACAAAAATTTTTGCTAAAACAGTATTAGCAAAGGGTGTATTGATCGAGGGCCCATTGTCAAAAAGGAATGTAAGGGTAAAGCTGTCAGGTTTTAAAATCCCTTCATCGTCACCGGTAAAGAACACGAATTTATCCTTTTCTTGAGTTTTCTCTTGTTCAGTCGGCGGATTCTCTGCCTCTTGGTTGTTGTCTTGACCTCTTTGTTGTGGAGGTTTTAAAGATTGATTTTTCCCTTTTGAATCTGCTTTAAAGGGTTCCCCTTCGATTTGATAAAATGCTTGAGCCAATCGTGACTGGACCATTCTGGCTTGGAAATTTTCGATCTCAATTCGATTGACCGCTTGAGACATTTCGCTAAGATACCTATAAAAGAACAACAAGCTGGTCATAATCACTGCAGAAAGGCTCAAGGCTATTAAAACTTCGAGGAGTGTGAAATGCTTTTTCTTGATCATTTTTGCTGCCCCCCTTCTCTGGGAGCTTCTTCATTTGTTTCACGTGCACCCTCATTTGGCAAGGTCCGTCTAATAACAGCTTCATATGTATATCTGAAAGGTTTTTGCTGTTCACCGCGAGTAAAGTCAAGATGGGTTGCGATTAAATTGACTGTCACAGAGTTGTTATCTGTATTTCCATTTTTCGTTGCATTTGTCTTTTCTTTCAAAATTTCGAACCAAAAATGTCCTCTCCATTTAAAACCTTCCGGATTTAACCCAGCGCGTCTCACAAGTTCTTCATCGATCGGGAAGGACTGATTTTCATAAATCTGTTGCCACTCAAATTCATTGGTATAAAGTCGCTCCAAAATGGAGCTGTAGACCAATCCTGCAGCACGGTCGAGGTCGACCTCTTCCGCAAACTCTTTTGTTTGCTTATAAATAAAGGCATGGGGGTATATGAGCGGCAGGGCGCACATCGAAATCAAGAAAAAGGCAATGAGTACCTCCAGCAAAGTAAAATGTTTTTTACTCTTTGCCCTTCGGCTGCTGTGGTTGTTGTTGCTGTCTGCCTTGTTCTTGCTCATTCTGTTGTCTTTCAGCAGGCTTTGCGCGAAGAGGATCATTCTCCGGAAACTGTTGCTGAATATTCTGAGTAAGCCGTTCATATAATTGTTGTCCACTTTCTGGATCTTCTTTATGTGTGCTGTCACTTCTACGAGAAACAATAGGTCCAGGACTTCCGATTAAATCGATTTCTCGTACCCAATCGACTGTATCTCCAGCGGAGAGTCTCAATGTTCCTCGGGTCATCGAGGTTCCTCTTGAACCAAACTCTAGATCAAATGCTGTTAGAGAGTGTTCGCCATTTCCGTAATCGAAAAATTCAATACGTTTAAGGGTTGAGTAAACGCGTGGGGAAAGGTCAACCTGTTTTTCTAGGAATGGCGGAATTCTCGTTTTAACTTCTATGCGCGAGGTGGGGTGTCCGTGGCTGTCAGTGGAGAATTTGACATAAGCGTCAGCAGATGCAAAGAGCATAAGGTCCTGAGCAACACGAAGCTGCTGGACCACCATGTTAACTTCTGAGCGAAATCTTTGGTCGACCAAGGCTTGGCGGATACCGAGCCCAACTAGGGCTGAGGCTACCGCCAAGATAGCTAGAACAACAAGGAGTTCAATTAACGTAAAGGCGCGCTTGATGCGCATGTCCTATCCTTAACGGCCCCCGTTTTTGTTCATATATCTGTTGTAGGCATCTGAAGTCACTGAAATCCTACCATCTTCGTAACGTACATCGTAGTCATTTCCCCAACCATCTTTAATTAAAGATTCTGGATTTTGCACCAACGGTGAAGTCTTGATGATAGCTTTCCAACTATCGTTGATATTATTTGCTAAGTCAGGCTCGTTTGCTATCGCTAAATTCAAAATGGTTTCAACCTTTTCAATACCTACTTTAGTCTTGAACACTTTACCTTGGTCCAAGCTTCCTTTGACGTTATATGCGATAACGCCTGTGATGAGTGCGATTAGGAACATTACGATCATCATCTCGATCAAGGTAATGTATGCTCTTTTCACTATTCTTAAATGTTTCATGTCTTCTCCTTATTATTATGTTCTAACTTGGAAGTCAGAATTCAGGAGTCAGAATCCAGAAGATTCGATTTTTCCTTCTGTATTCTGAATTCTGTCTTCTATTCTTCTTAGCCGCCTGATGCGAACGATGACACATCGGTCAATGGCAGCAGAATCGCCAAGAGTACCATACCTATCACAATACCCATCACAATCAAGATCACAGGTTGGGCTAAAGCCATCACACGGTCCAGGCTTTTCTCCATCTCCTCTTCGTAGATCTCTGCTACTTTATTCAACATCGTTACTAAACTGCCAGCCTCTTCACCGACTGACAACATTCTAGGGACCATCTGAGGGATCAATCTTGAACGGCTAAGCTCGGAGCTCAGTGAGCTTCCCTCAATAATTTTTGCTTCCGCTACTTTTACTTCCTCTTCCAGGGTCGCATTCTGCATCACTTCTCTAGCAAGGCGTATGGAGTCGATCATTGTCACTCCCCCCTGCTGTAAAGTTCCCATTGTTCTGCAAAAACGGGACACTGCTGTCTGGATCAACAGAGTACGCATAAATGGTGTACGTAGCAAGACTTTTTCTAGCCAAAGTTTACCGGCAGGGGAACGCAATTTATAAAACCCCCAAATTCCTAGCGCGGCAAGTAATGGCATATAAACCCACCACCACGTTCTAACAAAACGGCTTAGCCCCATGACAAATTCGGTAAATCCATTCAATTGTCTTTCAGCAAAAATCGCTTCGATCGATGGAACTACGAATCCTAACATTAGAGCAATAACCAACAGAGCAAAGCTTGCCAAAACAATCGGATAGATCATCGCAGTTCCGATCTTCTTTTTTAGCTGATTTTGCTTTGTCAAAAGTTGTGTCAATCTTTCCAAAATCACTGGCAATGCACCCGCGGCCTCGCCGGCTTCAATCATCGATCGGTAAAGCTTGTCGAAGCTTTCAGGGAAATGTCCCATCGCTTGAGACAAGGATGCGCCACTTTTAACCTGTTCGCATAAGGACATAATCACTCTGTGGAACGGTTCGTGGCGATATTCTTCTTCAATTGTGACCAAACTCTCATAGAGTGGAATTCCTGCATTCAGCAACTGTCCTAACAGTATTGTAAATCCTAAAAGATTCTCGCCTTTTAGATTTTGACGCGAACTAGTCTTACTTTTCGAGGTCAATTTTGTGACCATCAATCCTTTTTCGCGCAGCCGCTCACGCGCATCACGTTCGTTCTGTCCCTCAACCATACCAGTGCGCTTTTTACCTGCGCTGTCTAAAGATTGGTATTGGTAGATCGGCATCTTATCCTTGCTCCTCTACACCGCGTGTGGAACGCAGTACTTCAGCAACTGTGGTGATCCCTTTTGCAGCCAAATCAGCTCCATGGTTCAACAAACTGTACATGTTATTTTCGATTGCTAAATTTCTAAGTTCAACTGCGTCTGGGCTTTTAACGATCTGTTTCTTGATTGCATTATTGACCATCATCAATTCGTAAATACCATGTCGTCCTTTATATCCCGAACCGTAGCAAGCTGGGCATCCTGTTCCTTGGAAGAAAGTTCCATGAGGCAGCATCTCTTTTGTCAGCCCTAGGTTTTGCAGCTCTTTGTCAGTGGGCTGTACAGGTTGACAGCAATGTTTGCAGATAGTTCTCACCAAACGTTGAGCTAGCACTCCTACAATACAAGAGGATAGCAAGTAAGGTTCAATTCCCATATCTACAAGACGCGTAATTGCGGATGGTGCGTCATTGGTGTGGAGAGTGCTTAATACTAAGTGACCTGTCAACGCTGACTGAATGGCAATTTCTGCGGTCTCTTTATCACGGATCTCCCCGATCATTATGATATCAGGGTCTTGACGGAGAATATGGCGCAAGCCAGCGGCAAAGGTCAAATTGATTTTTGGCTTCACACCAATCTGAGCAATCCCTTTTAAATTGTATTCAACAGGATCTTCAATAGTCATGATGTTGGTTTCATCATTATACATTTCGCAGATAGCACTATAGAGGGTTGTCGTTTTACCGCTACCAGTTGGACCTGTGACCAATACAATTCCTTCAGGCATATTGATCAGCTTATTGAAATCTTCAAAAACGGTTGGGAACATTCCCAACTTATCCAACCCTAGAATAACATTTCCTTTATCCAAAACACGCAATACAATTCTTTCTCCGCCAGCTACAGGCACGGTACTTACCCTGAAGTCAACTTCTCGGCGTCCCATTCTCAGTTTGATTCTTCCGTCCTGCGGCAAGCGGTGTTCAGCAATATCCAATTTGGACATTACTTTAATCCTTGCTAAAAGTTGTGTTTGATATTCCGGTGCTGGCGCATGTCTAGTCTGAAGTGTTCCGTCAATGCGGTAGCGTATTTTAAGTCCTGTTTCCTGAGGCTCAAAGTGGATATCGGATGCCCCCTGCTGAATCGCTTCTGCGATGATCAAATTCAACATCCTAATGGTTGGAGCAGTATCTTTGGAGTCATCTAATAAGTCGTAGACTTCAACTTCTCCATCCCCTTTACCCTCTTCATTTTGATCGGATAAATTGCTAATCAGTTCAGCAGCAACACCATGCTCCTTGTTGTAGCATTCGTGAATTGCATTTTCTAAAGCTTCTTTAGGAGTATAAACAGGGCGGACATCGAGGTTAAGCATCAGCTTTAAATCTTCCAATGGCTCAATGTTCAATGGATCGGCCATGGCGACGATCATAACGCCTTGATCTTCTTGGATCGGTAGAACTAAATTCTTTTTCACAAAACCGTAAGGAACCTTACGGTAATGCTCTTTCTTTAGCCGGAAGCTCACCACTTCCGGATAAACCGACATCCCTAATTTTTTTGCTAAACTGATGTTTGGATCTTCACCTTCCATCGTACTCCCCCTCGGTCTCAATACAACGCTCTGGACAGGGTCCAAAAAGCATGGTCATCCAGCCTTGAAATAGGCGGTTCTTTTCATACTCCCGCGCGGCGTAGAGGTGGCAAAGGTACTCTGGAATATCTCCAGGGCGCTTAGCAAGCTCTTCCATCCGAATGCGATATAAATCCTCGACTGGGTCGTTGACAATCTTTGGAGTGATGAAGATGAACATTTCTGTACTGTTTTCCGTAAGGGAAGTCGAGCTGAAAAGCTTTCCGATTCCAGGGATCTCACCGATGAACGGGATTGCATCTCTGGCATCTTCCGTGACTTTTCGTCTTAAGCCTCCCAAGATAACCGCTTGGCCATCTGGGACGCGGGTTTCGTTTTTAATTTTACGTCTCGTGACATCTGGGCGAGTAGGATCATCGCCGGGTTGAATGGTATCGAATACAATATCCGAATCCAAGGTGATCATATCGACATCATCTGGTGAACTGCCAACGCAATCTTCATCATCTTCTGATGCTTGATGGATAGTCGGAGTAATTTTCATTGTGATACCGTATTGTGAACGCACAAAAGAGTCTTTAAGCGTTGCACCGCCTGTAGTCGCTACTTCAAAGATACCGGTGTTGATTGAAATCTCATCTTGAATAGCGATATAGGCTGGCGTTTGGTTCACAGTTAAAACAGAAGGTGACGAATTAATAGTCACATCATCTTGCGTAAGCAAGAAGTTGTAAATGAAATCGTATGCAGGGATATTGCCATGTTTCTTTTGACTAAATAAGAATGTTCCCAATCCCACAGGATTTCTTGTAGTTGGATCGATAAAGTCGATAAAGCTGAAGCAGCCTCTATTCTTATTGTCAGCGCAAGAACCAATTCTTAATAGGTTCAAGCCAAACTCATTCTGCTTGCGCAATCTTTTCTCAAACAACAAGACATCCAATTGAACCATTTTCTTTGGAACGTCTAAGCGTCGGATCAATTCTTTTAGTTTTGGTAATAGATCAGCTTCCACTACCATTACGATAGCCCCTGTCTTATAGTCTACAATGAAGTTAGGACGGTTAGACCTTGGTCTGAGCGGTCCTGCAATGGGGGGTTCGACTGGTGTAGGGTTAATCGGAAAGTTTCCTTCCTGATAAAAGCCATCGATATACTGACGTTGTGGTGGAGGCAAAGGTAAAATAGGTGGAGGAGCGATGTTTATCCTCGCATCTGCTTCGGCATTAGAAGATGCATTGGGTCCTGGAGGCCCACCATTTTCATAGCCAACTCCGGTAGAGACCATCAAGTAGTATACTCTAGAAAGTACATCGGCTAATTCTTCAGGGTCAGTATGTCGAGTGGTGTAGGTAAAAATAACTCTTTCCCGAGCTTCACCGACCTGGCTTTCAACTTCAACGATAATCTGTTCTGCTTTGCGAATCTCTTCTTTAGTTCCAATCAAAAAGATTGCTTGAGCAACTTCTTCAAGGGTAATAACTCTTAAACCGTTTGTATCGGAATCATTGTCTCCAAACCTTTCAATGCGTGGCATTGCCCTAGGCTGAGGTCCACTTCTTGCCCCTGGACCTGGGGGTGGTGGTGGAGGTGCATCATCGTAATCATCATAGTCATCACCACCTCCGCCGAAAATTGCTTGTAAAATACGCGCCATTTCATTGGCAGGCACCTTTGACAAGCCTACAGCCTTGTATTCTTTATCTCCGCGGTTTGTGGAAACAAAATCGTAAAGCTTTAATAATTCTTGGATTTCAGCGACATCTCCCACTAATAAAATATCTCTACCAGCTAATTGAACAATTGTACGATCTGGATCAACGAAGTTGTTCAGGAAGAAACTAATTCTTCGCGCATCTGTCGGTTCAGGCGTCAATACAAACGCAATACGTGCATTGGGAGGAAACGCTGCGAGATCGCATTTTTTGTTTGTGATCAGCTGAAGGCCAAGTTTTTTATCCCTCATGACGAATAGACGTCTCAGAAATGGATTAATTTGTTCGTAGCCAACTCCGTTTGCCTTTAAAATTGCTTCCAACATTTGGTTCCAAACAGCCCTAGGGATGGGTAAGTTAGAATTCACACTGAAAGGGATCTGAGCAATATCTGGCGGGATCAAATAAACATAATCATGGGAACCATAATCGATCACCAACTGTTCCAAAGTTGTGTCAGGCTGGTGCATCAAGGCATAAGCTTCCCCTGCAGACGAGGAGATCGCCATTTCGCGCCAATCGTTTTCAAGTTTAACAATTGAACTTTTGACTTCGTTAATCTTTTTTAAAAGATCTTCATAAGCGCAAGTGGGTGCCTCTTGCCTAAACAGGGTTTGGGCCTGACCATAGAGCTCACGCAGTTCTAACTGCTTTTGTTCTAGCTGACGGTTTACTTGGTAAAGAAATTTTTCAGCTTCCGGAGACAAGTCTCCTCCGGTATGCGAAAGGTTAGCCTTTTTTTCTGCTATTGTCTGCCCTTCGACTGTGCCTTTAACTGCGCACAGGAGAATTAATGCAAGGAACCATTGCAAGAATAAGGGAGCCTTAATCGCGGTCTTGATGGCGTTTGGCATATGGGGTTGAATCAGAGCTCTGCTCCTCACTGCTCACTTCCTCTCGTACTTTAGTTTTGTTGACTTTCTTCGCTACCGCATTTGTCGGGGCAGTCGCATTCACTGACTGCATCGATATCTCTATAGTTTCTTGTTGAGAACGAGTAGGGTTGAATACAGTCCCCACTAACACTTGTCGTTCATCTTTCTTAGCGACCTCGTCGAACACGAATAGGACGCCTTGGGTTTTACGCGATACATAATCGTCTATTGCTTGAACACTATCAAGCTTTTTCCAACCTTCAGTGGTTAAAAGTAGCCAATCATGTGGTTTTAAGGTTAAGCGTTCATCCTTAACTTCAAAAATAAACTGGGTCCGAGTACGTGCACCCACAAATTTAAAATCATCTTGGACATTTTGAGCAACAAAGGGATCATTAGCTTTCAGCAAGTTCAAGGGCATTTTACCGCGACCTTCAACATCCCATAACTCAAGATTCATCACCCTTTCATCGATTTTCTTTACGATCAACAAAGGATGGCCTAATGTTTGTTGCCCCGCAGTAACGACATTCCACTTTTCATCTTTCCAAATTAAGCAATCGCCTACTTTCACATAAACTGAATAATTGTTGTCACTGTCGCCAAAATCAATTCCTTGCTTGCCCTGCATCTCCTCAAATTCATCGCCGCCATGTTTCTGCAAGAACACATCCGGGCCAAACCAACGTGCACGCTGACGTGCTAACAAAGTTCCATCGACGCGCGTTTTGCCGATCTCCCATACGCCACCGCTAAAGCGGGCATATTCCTTTTCTGGAATATTAAATTGGGAATTAATTTGAGGTTCGGTAACAAGCTCCCCTTTTTCATTTTTCATGCAAACTTTTACACAAGCCTCAGATCCTTGGCAAGAAGCCTCGATCCATAAGGAAGTTTCATTGTTGTTAGGGCTAAAAGCATATTTGCTTCCTGAACCTTTTTTGTCATAAACCAAATAAAGTTTTTCACCTGTTGCAATTGATAAAGTATTTTTGGTACCGGCCATTGCAAAGTGAAGCAGTTGCTTATCTGCGCCAGCGTCAGGGCGTCCATTTTTTCCGTAAAAAACTAGCTGATTTTTAAGATCGGGCAGCCGCATCGAAGGAGGAACAAAATTAAGCTCTGTGAACGGATTTCCGATGGTTTCATAAGATTTTTTGCTCAGGAGAAATGCGCTTCTAGGCAAATGCGCTTTTTGTACATCAAAGGGAGCTTGTTCGATTTCGGAGGGACGCATTCCGTAGAATAGTGCAGCTGCTATGAGAAGAACTCCGGCACCGCTTACGACCCCGAGGTTGGCGAGCATCAGAAAGCTTTTCTGCATAAATTTCCTTTACAAAATCTTAAAACATTGTAATTGAACAATATTATACCAACATTAAACTTTAATAGCAAGTATCGTATCCCTATCAGATAAAGAACTTTAATATATGACAAGCAAAAAGTGAAGAAAGGATGAAGTATGAAGGATGAAGGATGAAAGTATCTTTTTGAATTTAAATAATTTATATTAATTTAATTAAATTTCTAAAATTTCATCCTTCATCCTTCATCCTTCATACTTTTATTTTTAAAAAATATTGCGAGGTGAAAGCGTTTCCTATATAGAAAGAAAGAAACCAAAAAACTAACAAGGAAATCTATTATGGCGAATACTCCTCCTTCTCAAGAACCTAAGAAGGATCAGTTAAAGGATCGGCTGAACTCCACATTAGACAGCATTAAGAAAAACCAAAAATTGGAAGAAATCTACGGATACGCAAGCAATAATACACGAGATACAATTGCCTATGTCTTAATGATTATTGGTATCGTTCTTTTATTATTCCATCCTTTCTATGGTGGAATCCTTATTGGACTCCTTGGTGGATTCTACTTTGCAAATGAACTACTTAGATTAGTACAGAACGCAAGCCACATTATCGATGAGCAAGGAATGGTCCGTAGCTTAATTGCCGGAGGCGTGTTTGTGGGATTATTTATCTCAGCCCCCGCAATTTTTATCGGCATGGCCATTGCAGTTGCAATGAAGCAAATCATTTTCCCGGATGAAAGAAAAGGTTCAGGAACCTGATTTGAGAACTTGCCTTAAAGGGCGCCATAATTTTTAATAGGGGCTCAACTCAAAACTGGAACGATTATGAGTCATATTAAGATCACGAAAGGTGTTGATATCCCTATTAAAGGAAAACCAGTAGGAAATCCTAAATATCTACAGATGAGCGGTGAATCATCTATCCACCATCCCAATCACGTCAGTTTGAATCTAGATTTTTTTGAAGATATTAAATTTAGGCTGCTTATCAAAGAAGGGGATACTGTTAAAATTGGACAGCCTCTAGCAGAAGACAAGGCAAGAGCTGGAAGATATTTTGTTTCCCCTGCAGGTGGAACGATCAAAGAAATTCGTAGAGGTCTTAAACGAAGACTTTTAGATATTGTTATCGAAGTTTCTCAGAACGAGGAGTCCTATAAATACCCGTCTCTTGACCCTAAAACTGCAATCCGCCAAGAGCTGCTTGCAAGATTTTTAGAATCTGGACTTTTTACAAAAATTAGAAGACGCCCTTTTAATTTATTAGCTGATCCTGAAGAAATTCCCAGGGCCGTATTCATTAAAGCCATTGAATCCGCACCCTTTGCACCCCCAGCTGAAATGCAAGTCCAAGGACATGAGCAAGCATTTAAAGTAGGGATTGAAGCATTGCATAATGTGACTGAGCGTGCTCCGATCCATCTTGTTTACGCAAAAGATTCTCATTTCAAACCTTTTACTGAAGATCCTATTGCCATAAAACATACTGCGGAAGGACCACATCCTATTGGGACACATTCTGTGCATATTCACTACTTAGATCCTATCAAATCTCCATCTGACTGTGTTTGGACATTAAATGTCCATGATGTCGTTGTGATTGGTGAAATGCTTTTGAACGGAACGTACTTTAATGAACGGATCGTCAGCATTGCTGGACCTGGAATTTTGGAAGGTCGTACAGGCTATTTCCATTGCAGAGAAGGGCTTCCCATTCATATGTTGATTTCAGGAAGAGTTGAAAAAGGGGATCTACGTTTTATTTCTGGAGATCCACTGACGGGAAAAAAAGTTTCTGGCGAAGATTTCCTAGGGTTTAATCATTACACTTTCTGTGTGATACCAGAGAGCGAAGAGCGTGAATTTCTACACTTCTTTAGGCTTGGTATAGATAAATACACAGTAAGTGGAACTTATCTCTCAGGGCATTTGAACAATAGAAATCGTGTTTACGATTTTACGACAAGTCTACATGGAGAAGAAAGAGCTTTTATTGATTCGACAATGTATGAAAAAGTTATGCCAATGCGTATTCCTACTATGCATCTTGCCAAAGCTGTCATGGCCGAGGACTACGATTTGGCTGAAGAGTATGGGTTGCTAGAGGTCGATAGTGAAGACTTCGCTTTAGCAACCTTTGTCTGTCCCTCCAAAATGGAGATGACAGAGATCATTAAAAGCGGCTTAAAAACATACGCTAAGCAAGTTCTGCATTGATACTGCGACGTTCCAATTGCTAAGCGTGCAATAGGAGGTGTCTTATGGGCTCAACCACAGATCATGTGTCTTCAGATTATGTGCATTTAGGTAATAATTTTGATGTTCTTTCAAAACATCTAGCATCTCTTGAAAAACCGAATGACGCTAAAGCACTCGAATTTAATCCAGCAGATTATAAAATCTCTGAAGTTTCTACAAGTTGGTATCAATCAACACCAAAATGGCAAGACCAAAAAATTACCTCTGAACTGCTCGTTGTATTAAGTTATTACTTAATGAGTGCAAATGAACTCACGAATGCCTATTCAGCAGATCCTGCAGAAAATGAAAAATTAAAAGAACTCCTAGTTAAGGCTTCAGTGGTCAAAAAGTGGTTGGAGAAAGTCCAAGGCCTTAAAATTGCTGAATATCAAAAATTAGATAAAAAAGCTGAAATTGCACGCAGCGAAGCGAAAGTTCAAAAAGCGAGTGAGATAGAGAAAGAAGCTGAAAAGCCTTTGAAGGAAGCTTCTTTATTTAAAACTATATTACAAACTTTCCCTTCTCGTCTTATGCCACCTCCAGCACCCTCTGCAAAAGGGTTAACAGGCTTTAAACCAAAAAATCCAACAGTCACTGCAGCTAAATCTGAGGAAGTTCCTGATAAAGAATCAAAACCAGCCAAACCGAACACTGAAAATCCGAGATTTCAGAAAATGAATGGTGGAGTTTCAGCAACTGAAATCGGAATAAAACATGGCAAACTGAATAAAACTGGAGTTCAGCTAGACCTAGCCCAAGAAAGATCACCTTCTGAAAAAAGTATAAAAATACAAAGTGCAATGGCGCCGGCTCCAGTACCGGCTCCAGTAGCAAAAGAGCAGCCAAGGGAAAAGTCTAAAAAAGAAATGAGTGAAAAAGGTCGCCAAGCCCATGAGAAATTTAAAAACAGAGAATCTGTAACTATTGATAAAAAAGAAGCTCAAAAGTCCTTTGCAGAAGAATTAAGAAAGTCAATCATCCTTTCAAGTGTTGATGCAACAAGGATCGATACACAACAAGAAGAAGCAAGGAAGCAAAGAAGAGACTCTGTGGCTATAACAGCGGCTTTGTCTGCTGCTATTGCATATAGAGCCACAGAGGTTGAAAAAGAAACGACTGAACCCATGGATATTGTCCAAACTGTTCCTCCCAATGCATCAGAATCCTCTCCAATAAGTTCTTCACCAAAGCAAACAACATCCAATTTTAGAGCTTCGGATAAATCTTTTACTGTTAAACCCTTAGACCCAGAAAAAGCGAAAGTATGGGAAGAGGAACAAAAAGCTTTGCGTGATGCGTCTATCAAACAAAACAGATTATCAAGAAGGTATAGTGTTTCTGGCCGTGAGCAATAGAAATGTGGACGTTATTTTAAAAGCTTAAAAGCATTTACGAAGGCGTAGAGTGCGGTAGCGGAGCGTATGCGGAGCTACCGCCATGCGTTGCAAGATAAGCGTGCTGCAGGCTGTTGCCCGCGCTCTGGTTTTGGAAAACAAAAACGTTGCAAGCGGTCAGGACAAAGGCGGTAGCTCCACTTCGTTCCGCCACCGCATTCCAAAGCGCAGAGCGCAGGCAACAATTTGCAACAAGCTTGTTACTCAACGCATGGCGGTAGCTCTGCATTTGCTACGCTACCGCACTCCAAGCCTTCGGAAATGCTACGAACTTTTCCTTGTCCGCTTTCCCCCTTCCACTTTTAATCTTTTCATGCTATCTATCTTGTCCTTATGAACTTCCCATTCAGATTATTCATCTTCCTTTCCTACTGCCTCCATTTTTTTAACTTAAATGGATCGCAAGCGCCTGAAAGCAATCTTTTTAACGATTTACTTATCGTTGATTATTGGAATCAAAAGATCAACGATCGATTTCCTGTGAGTTACAACAATTATCTTCAAGGAGGCTATTTCATCATGCCTTCTGCAAGGATGGGATGTGATGGTGAAGTCGCATTTGGGTACGCTAGCATTCCCCCTTATCGAGTTTGGAGTCTCCGCGTACAACTTACACGCTTTCTCGAAGTCACAGGCAACTACCGAATCTTTGGGGGTATCGACGACCCTATATTAAGTCCCTTCGGCTTCGGAGATCTGTCTGACAAAGGGGCTAATATCAAAATCGCCCTTTTTAAACCTGAAGATAGCGATTACAAACTTCCTGGCGTTGCTATTGGTTTTGATGACATCATGGGCACACGAAATTTCAAAGCAAGTTACATTGTTGCTACAAAGGTTTTCTTAGAACAGAACATGGAGCTCACAATCGGCTATGGAGCACAAAGGATCCATGGCATTTTTGGAGGCTGGTCCTGGATGCCTTGGAGAAAATCTCAGAATCTTCCATGGCTTCGTGGATTTACCGTAGCTGTAGAATTTGATGCAACGCCTTATCAAGACAAACATATCGAAAAGCATCCCGATGGAAGGATTAAGCGTTCACCCTATAATATAGGGATAAAATACAGACTTTGGGACCATCTAGATTTCTCTCTCAGTTATGTCAGAGGAGCTGTTGTAGCATGTGCAGCATCTGGTTTTTACAATTTTGGGCAGACTAAGGGAATGCTACCCAAATACGAAGATCCTCTGCCCTACACAACACCGATCAACCTTCAGCCGATCTCATTGCTAAGGCCTGAAGATGCTTTGGTAAAGGATCTGATTTATGCTTTTCGCGACCAAGGGATACAGCTTTTAAAAGTTCAAATGTCTTTCAATGAATGTCTTCAAAAATCTCTTAGGCTATCGATTTACAATGACTGCTACAGGGAAGAAAATGTTTTACGGCTAAGGATTACAAGCGTTTTAGCATCGCTTATTCCTTCAGAAATCGAAGAGGTCAAAGTCGTCATTGAGTCGGAAGGATTCCCCATCCAAGAATACCATTTTTATACGATGTATTTGGAAAATTTTCGGAACAATGAAATGGGCGGACCTGAAATGGAGGTAATTTCTCCCATTCGCGATGTGACATTTCCCGATCCCTGCACTCAGAATACTTTGTTTTCTACTGAACGGCTCCCCACCTATTTTGAATTCTACCCGCGTACAAATACTTTTTTCGGGAGCTCTAAAGGTAAATTTAAATACTCTTTAGGGATAGGTGTAGCTTTCAACGGATTTTTACCGTACGACATTTATTACTCGTTAAAGTTCGCATATGCTTTTGCGACCAACTTGAATGATTCCACAGATGTTGATTTGTTAAATCCTTCGCAGCTTTTAAATGTGCGCACAGACATCATACGCTACTACCAGCATCGAGGTCTTGCTCTCGATGAAGCTTATTTGCAGAAGAATTGGACATTAGGCCGTGGTTGGTTTGCAAAAGCTGCCTTAGGTTATTTTGAGCAAGAATATGGTGGTTTTGCGACGGAGTTGTTGTACTATCCTGTGGACTCTGCATTTGCTTTCAGCCTAGAAGGAGCGGCCCTTCTCAAAAGAACCTACACAGGTTTGGGCTTCACAATGAACATACGACAACTCCGAGGATATACCCCACACTGGCACCACCATTTTGTGGGATCACAATTCTTTGCTAGTGTTTATTATGATTGGAGATTTGCTGAGCTTAACCTAAAGGTTAGCGCAGGGAAATTCCTTGCAAATGATTATGGGGCACGATTTGAAGTTGCAAGATATTTCCCGAGTGGGCTGATTATTTATATGTGGTATACTCTTACAAATGGAAATGATCATGTTAACGGGAAAATCTACTGCGATAAAGGGATAGGGTTCTCAATGCCGATAGATATCTTCCTTTGTTGCAGCAGCCGCGACCGTTGGGGAGACGCTATGTCTGCATGGCTACGTGATGTAGGGGTCTCTGGATCCACAGGACTCAATCTCTACGAACTGATTCGGGAACAACGCAATTAACAACGTTGTAGTCCTAACTCTGAATTAACCACGGAGGGCACGGAGGACATGGAGAAAAGAACAAAGGAATAGGGGTAGATGAAAAAGCTTTTTACTTACCCCTATATTTTCTTTGTCTTTCCTCTCCGTGTACTCCGTGCACTCCGTGGTTAATTCAGAGTTAGGACTACAATGTTGATTGACTTCTTGCACGTTCGACGACTTCTTGAATGGCAGAGATCACAACGTCGGGTTGCTCCCAATGGATCATGTGACCACTATCTAGGATAATTTCTTGTCGACCTTGTGTTGAAAGTTGTGACAAATCCTTCTGAAGTTCGAACCATCGCTCTCTTTCTGACTTAGCAAACTTCTTAAACTCTTCTCCATCGCCTGGCCTTTCACGTCCTGAAGTCAAAACAATTAAAGGAATATCCCCCAAAGGTTTTCTCGCCTCTTTCATCTCATCCAAGCTATCGAGAAAAGACTTATTTTCGTCCAATGTGACTCCAACACTTTGGGGAGATGAGATCATCGACCAAAATTTAAAACGTGTCTTTGGATTAAATCCACTCACACATTTTTCTGTGTACAAAGGAATGAAAATTCGAGGTAAACCAAGCTCAGGATGGTTCCACATCAGCTCTTCCTTTAACCATTCCTTAAAATTGCCCCACCAATTTTTTTTCGGTTCATCCGGCAAAGCATCGATCTGATATTCATGGGAAGAGTCTACTAAAACCATTCCTACAACTTCTTCCGGATATTCGGACGCATACATTCTCACATTGACGCCACCTAAAGATTGACCCACCATCACATACGGGGGTTCAACTCCAGCATTCTGCAATAGCGTATGGAGTTCCTGTACAAAATGTTTACTGTCCCTAGGTAAAGGCCCCTTGTCACTCCATCCTAAACCAGCGCGATCATATGAACAAACTTCAGTCAATTCAGCAATTTTTGGTTGGATGATTGCCCAATCCATTACAATACCCCCTAGACCAGAATCAAGAATCACAGTGGGCTTGCCTTTGCCAGAACAATTAATATGGAGTCGAAAATCTCCAACACTTACAAGTTTACCTGGTGGATCGTAAAGGAAAAAACCAAAGTATGTTAGAATTTTCATAAAAATACTAAAAATCAAAATAAACAATATCAGAGTGAGAATTGTGACTATGCTTCCTTTAATCCATCTTTTCATAAAATTCCCAAAAGTCTATTTGTGATCTCATGGATAAACTAAAACTACTTTGCGCACTTCTTTTAATTCTAGCAAGCTTAGTTTCCTTTTCAGAATGCACAGCTAGGAAAGTGAAAAGCGAAACCCAGCCGCCTACGGTTGAAGAGGAACCCTCTTTTAAGCAGATGGAAAGCCTTTTCATACCTCCAGAAACCCTTAACAAATATAACTTAATCGCTTTTCAAGTTTCTGAAAGAGAACTTTTTAAAACGATCAATTTTCCAGTGCGCATTGAAAGGGATGAAAGGAATATTACCGAAATCAGAGCAGGATTTCCAGGCAAAGTCGATGAAGTTTTCGCCGATGGTATTAATGCACAGGTAGAAATAGGAGCACCACTATTTTCGATTTCAAGTCCAGAAATTCTAAAACTTCAACAAGATTACCTTAATACTTTGAAAAAGGTGATTGAGTCTCCAAATCAACAAGAACAATTCCTTGCTGATGCCGAAGCCTATCGTCAACGATTAATCGATTATAATTTTAATCCTAATGACCTGGTCAATTTAGTACAGTCTGAAAGGCCCTATTCCAAGTTTACATTCTACTCAAAAGTGCGCGGTGTCATAAAGACGCGCAGGGCAGCTCCTGGAATTAATGTACAATCCGATACAATACTTTTTACCATCGCCGATCTATCGGATGGGATTGCAACAGGAACAGTACCTGCTGAATATACAGATTTTCTACACATTGGTATGCAAGGGTACCTAAGGACGAGTCAATTTCCTGACCAAGATTTTTCAGGAACAGTCTTTTCTATTGAACCTGGTTTATCCAGAAGTAATGTACAGCTTGTTTATAGAAACCTCCCCCAAGTTCCAAAATTTGATAAAACAGGTCGGGTCACTTTGATCGCTCCTTTGGGAAGTTATATCTCTATTCCCAAACAAGCGATCACTCTTCAAAACAAAATAAAAACTGTTTACATCCCATTGCGTGGTGGAGAATTTACCCCACGTGAAATAAAGACAGGCCTCGAAGGAGACCTTTACATCCAAGTTGTATCTGGATTAAAGGAAGGTGAGTATGTCATCGCTAATCCCGCAGAACTTTTAAAATAAAAGTGGATTTCAAATTTATCGAAAATTTTTATTTTATTTTTTTTAACGTTTTGTAATAATCTATCCTTCACAAAATTAAGGATTACCGTTGAAAAAGTTTCTTATTTTAGTCATGTTAGCCTTAGCTGTTATACCAAATACATCTCCACTTTCAGCCGAATGGGACGAATATTACAACGGAACAATTGGGATTACTGAACCCCGACAAACGCTCAAAGTATGTGAGTCCTTGTTTGAAACACCTGGTCTAGCGGTGGACCTAGGCGCCGGAACTGGACGAGACACTCTATATCTTTTGAGAAAGGGATGGAGGGTTATAGCTCTAGATTATGAGCTCCTTGCTTTAGAAATTATCACAAATCGGGCCCACAATGAAGGATTGTGCCAATTTGAGGTGCAACTAAATACTTTTAAAGACATGGTGCTGCCAGAAAATGTTGATCTCATAAATGCAAGTTTCAGTTTACCTTTCTGCGATCCTCAAGACTTTCCAGAATGTTGGAAAAATATTATAGACCATTTAGCAATCGGCGGCAGATTTTCAGGACAATTTTTTGGCGATCAAGATGAGTGGGTTTCAAATAGTCCAGAAATGACTTTTCTGACGGAAGAACAGATAAAAAATCTTTTCAAAGATAACTTTGAGATCGAGTATATCGAGGTTCAAAAGGGACTTATTCCCACATCTCAATCTCCAAATAAAAATTGGCACCTTGTCCATATAGTCGCAAAAAAAGTGATCCACTGATATTTAACTCATTAATTGACAATTATTAAAATTTCAGTTATACTTTTCTTTCTTGTTAAAAAGGACGTTATGAAACGTTGGCTATTAGTTATATTTTTTTTATTGAGTTCAGCCTCAGCGTTTGCTGCCTCTCCCCAGGAAAAAACTAAACAGGAGCTTCTCGACGAAGAGAGCCGTGCGGCAGAAGAGCGTGCCAAAATTATCGCCGAATTCTATCAGCTTCCAGAAGGCGAAGATATTGCTGATATTACTTCACAACTCTTAGAAAGTTCATTCATTACTAAAGAATCCAAAGAAAGCATTCTTGCATCAAATCGTAAAATCTTTGTCTTTGAATATCCTAGCGATGGATTCAAAGTTAAGGGTACCATTAGCGTAGTGGCAACTCCTTCAGAACACCCTATTTTGCTCAATTTGCGTGGAGGAAATAGAACGTTTGGAATGCCAAATCCAGGTGGAGACATTGCGGTAGCGAGAAACTACACTGTCATTTCAAGTGTTTATAGAGGCGGAATTAGTGAAGGCACGGATGAATTTGGTGGTGCAGAAGTCAATGATGTTGAAAATCTTCTTAAATATATTCCTGTTCTCGAAGAAAAAATCGGAGAAAAAATCCAAAACGACAAGCTCTTCATATTAGGCTCTAGCCGTGGGGGGATGGAAATGTTTTTGGCGCTAGCACGTTCTCCAGAACTCCAGCAAAAAACGACGAAGATCATTTCATTATCAGGATTAAGTGATTTAAGGCTCACAATGATCGACCGACCAGATATGAGGGAGATGTTCATTGAAGATTTTGGTCTTGTTCCTGGAGAAAATGAAGAGGAATGGATCAATGAACGTGATCCCATGGTGGCAGTGGATAAAATTAGAAAGGATCTTCCTATTCTTATCGTTGCTGGAACTGATGATATCCGTGTTGAACTTCCGGAAACTTACAACCTGGTCCAAAAGCTGACTGAAACAGGCCATAACGTCGAGTATATCGAGGTTCCTGGAGGAGATCATTGTCTGGCAAATCAAAAAGACCGCCTTAAGTTACTCTTAGATTGGCTTGAGCAATAGCGAAAACTCATAGCTTTAGCTAAAGTAACATAGCTTTGCCGCAGGCCTAGAATGTGTTGTTGCTCGCGCTTTGCACCTTGGAGTCCTGTGCCCTATGGCACAGCACTAAACAAGCCAGGAAGCTAATTGAGCCCAAGCATCAGCTTTGGCGATTGTAGTCTATCCCCTAGTAAAGGGCTGTGCCATAGGCGCAGCCCAAGGCGCAAAGCGCGAGCAACAACATATTTCAGATCTGCGGGAAATGCGCTCTCAGGCTCATTCTACGCACCTTATAACGAAACGCAAGCACAATCAAATCAGCTCGTTGTTCATGAGCATTTTTGCTGCGTAGGTTAGGATGAAGCCTGCGCCAGCACGTTTGATGGATAATAGGGATTCGTGCATGCACTTCACAGGATCGATCCAACCTCGCTCACCTGCTGCCATCACCATCGCGTATTCTCCACTTACATGATAGGCGCCCACAGGCAAATTCGTATTTTCCTTGACCTTCGCAATCACATCTAAATAGGGTAACCCCGGTTTTATCAAAATCAAATCGGCGCCTTCATCCTCATCCAAAGCACATTCAAGCAACGCTTCCCTCACATTTGCAGGATTCATCTGGTATTGCTTTTTATCCCCAAACTTCGGAGCTGACCCCAAAGCATCTCTGAATGGACCATAAAAAGCCGACGCATATTTAGCACCGTAGGTCATAATCCCCACATTTTGAAATCCATTTCTTTCTAGAGCATGGCGAATAAACCTCACACGCCCATCCATCATATCACTGGGTGCAATCACATCTGCACCAGCTTCAGCAGCCATTACTGACATTTTTGCTAAAACATCCAGCGTAGGATCATTGACAATGTACCCACTCTCATCCACAAGTCCGTCATGACCATGTGAAGTATAAGGATCTAATGCCACATCGACCATGATACAAATTTCTGGAAAGGCATTTCGCACTTCTTGGATAGCTTTGAGGACTAAATTTCCCTCGCGTATTGCTTCACTCCCCTTGTCATCTTTTTTTTCTTTAGGAACTACAGGAAAAAGATTGATCGCTTGCACACCACCTGTGTAGACAAATTCAATTTCCTTAAGTAGAAGATCAATGGAAACTCTATCTATTCCTGGTAAGCTATGAATTGGCTCTCTTTGATTTTTTCCTTCAAGGATAAAAAAAGGGGAAACAAGATCTTCGGCTCTCAAAGTGTTTTCTTGAACTAACTTTCTTATAGCTACACTTTTACGATTTCTTCTGGGTCTCTTTTCAAGCAGCATATTTCCCCCTTTTTCGATATATCCTATCTCATTGCTGAAAAATTCCAAAACTCTTTAAGATCCTTCTAAAATGTTACTTAGGAAAAAAATGACCTCAATTGCGCATATTGGCACACCCTCTGAATCAAAATGAAAATCACCAGTGAAAAACCTACACCCTTACCCTCCGAATAGCCATCTTTAAGCCTGAATAGCTCAGTTGGTAGAGCAATGCTTTCGTAAAGCAGCGGTCGCGGGTTCAATTCCTGCTTCAGGCATTTAAGGGGGCGCTGCCCCCTTAAAAATCCCCCGGCAAAGGGGACACAGCCCCCTCTGCACACCCGTATTTATTTTGCCCTTCGGGCTTTTAGTATGCCTTAGATGAACCTTTGGATAATGCGACATGTCGACTTATTCCAGTATTGCCTAAGTTTGTAAACTCCTTCAGGGGTTATTTGGTGAGGTGATAGGTTCTGCGGTAAAAGTCGTTCATTTGTTGGAAGAGCTCGGAGGAATCTACGAAAGCTCGTTGGCAGTCGGGTAGGCTATCAAGGAATTGGCGGCCATAAGCCTTTAGTAAAATTCTGGAGTCTAGGCAGACTACACATCCCCGATCCTTTTTGTGGCGGACCAACCTTCCAAAACCTTGCTTAAATTTTACGACGGCGTTGGGCAAGGAATATTCCATAAAGGGATCTCCTCCTTTTTCCACAATAGCCTCTGTTCGTGCTTGTACGATAGGTTCACTGGGTACTCGAAAAGGAAGTTTTACGATGATGACTAGGCGCAAGGCTTCTCCGGCAACATCTACTCCCTCCCAAAAAGAGTCAGTCCCAAATAAAACTGCACGATCGGTCATCTTAAATTTTTTCAGAAGAATCTGTGTTGCTTCCTCTCCCTGCTTAAACATCACATACCTTTGACCCTCGAGCTTGCCCTTGAGTTTATCCGCGCAAGTTTGCATCATTTGATAGGAAGTGAACAAAACAAAAGCATTTCCTCTGCTGGCTTGCAAAGCATTCCATATTGCATCACAGGCCTGATTTAAAAAGAGCGGATGGTTCGGAGCGGGTAAATTTCTTGGAATAGCTAGAAGTGCTTGTGCCGAAAAATCAAAGGTTGAATCGTAAATTTTTTCAGTGATCTCTTTGTTTCCAAGCAAACTTTGGGTGAGTCCTAGCCTTTTGCGAATATACTCAAACTTTCTATCTGCTGAAAGGGTAGCGCTACAAAGAATGATCGTTGAAAAACACCCGAAAAGATGTTTTGCCAATAACTTGTCAATTTCAAGCTCTGCATTGATAAGGTGTGTCGAAAGAGGTCCTTTGTTGGGATGGGTTTCGATCCAACGCACTTGTGTTCTTGGAATTTCAGGATCGATAAAAGCTTTCATAGCTTCCACGCAGCCGTTGAGCCTTTCTGCAAGAGCTTTCACCTCAAAAAGAATTCCTTTTGCCTGTTCTTGAAACTTCTCATTGGTGATCGATTTGACCCCAGATTCTAATCCATGAATCAGCGTGATGAAATTTGCCGCATTAGAGATCAGTTTATGCGCTGCTGGAGCTATTCGTGCGTTCCAATCTGGATGAGAGATATGTTGACGAAGGATCCGTAATTTAGTTTCTGGTGAGGATTGTTCAGAATGAGGTTGTTCAAGAACATAATGGATGAAGTCGCCGAATATTTGAAAGGTTTCCTGTATATGGTTTAGAACTTCTTTTCTTAATCCTGGAATATCGAAAGAGAGCTTATCGCAAAGCGCGCTGACTTCAGGGGTGTTCTCTTGGAGTTCCAATGTCTGCAACTTATCTCTTAAAACAGGAAGTTTTCCTAAAGATTTCCCGTTAGGTCGATCTGAAAACAGGCGAGAGATCGTTCGAATCATTTCCATGCCGTTGAGGCGGGCAGCAAAGTAGTCTGTAGCGATATCTTCGAGATGGTGTGCCTCATCGATGACTATTCTGTTGTAGGGTGGCAAGATGGACAGCTGTTCGTAATTTTCTTCTTCTGCTCTTCGGACAACATCCGCAAAGAGCAAGTGGTGGTTTGCTACAATCACTTGAGCATCGGCCGCTGCTTTTCGAGCTTTCATGAAAAAGCAATCCTGATAATGGGGACAAGCTGTATTGTTGCAGGTGTCATGTTCCGCACAAACTTTTTCCCAGATGGCGGGAAGTGGACTAAAATCTAGGCTTTGTCGTGTGCCATCTTTTGTTGTTTGGCTCCAAGCATCGATCCTTTCAAGTTCTAATCCTTCCTTTCCAGGGAGCAAAAGAATTTCACTTTGTGCTTCAGCAAGTTTACGCAAGCAGAGGTAATTGCTCATCCCTTTTGCAAGGACAGCTTTAACAGTAATGCCAAGGGTTTTAATGAGGAGTGGAATATCTTTTTGGATGAGCTGTTCTTGTAGAGCAATGGTGTGAGTTGCTATGACGGTGCGTTCTTTGTGAAGAGAGGCAGCAATGAGTGCCGGTATTAAGTATGCAAAGCTTTTGCCAGTTCCTGTTCCAGCCTCGATAAGGGCGATTTGATCTTCGTTATAAGCATCGATAACATCTGAGAGCATCCCCTCTTGTTGGGCACGCGATTCAAAGCCTTTGAGGTGACAGCTCAGGAGTCCCCCCTCTTGGATGAGAGGCAAAAGCTTTTCTTTGGACAGGCTTTGAGTGGAGGATGACATGCGAAGAGGGTCCTTACTTTTCGTGCACGCTTGTGTGTTCCATGCCTTGAAAATTAACCACGGAGTGCACGGTCATTTGAATTTAAAGCTTTAATCCCCTTCTAGAAGATCCAAAAAGGCTTTAAGCTGCTTCGAGCGTGTAGGATGACGCATCTTACGCAAAGCTTTCGCTTCGATCTGACGAATCCTTTCACGGGTCACATTGAACTCAATCCCCACTTCTTCCAGAGTTTTTGGCTTACCGTCAAGCAGACCAAAGCGCTGGATCAATACTTTGCGTTCCCTATCGGTCAACGTAGTCAAAACTTCGTTCATCTTGTCTTTCAAGATTGAATAACCTGTCGCTTCAGCTGGCGAATCAGCACCGGTATCTTCCAAGAAGTCTCCGAATTGGCTTTCGCCACCATCTCCCACCTCAGCTTGGAGCGAGATTGGATGTTGTGCAATCTTATAGATTTCGCGGACACGGTCAGGAGTCAATCCAAGTTCATCTGCAAGTTCTTCAGGAGATGGCTCACGTCCTGTTTCCATCATCAACTTTTTAGCTCCGCGCAAGACTTTATTGATCGTTTCGATCATGTGCACTGGGATACGAATGGTACGGGCTTGGTCAGCAATCGCACGCGTGACAGCTTGTCGGATCCACCACGTAGCATAGGTTGAAAACTTATAACCGCGGCGGTATTCGAATTTTTCAACGGCTTTCATCAACCCCATATTGCCTTCTTGGATCAGGTCTAAGAAGGATAATCCACGGTTGGTATATTTTTTCGCGATCGAAATAACAAGCCTTAAATTGGACTCCACCATTTCTCGCTTAGCTTCTTGGCTCTTGTCCATCCAACGTTGGAGCATCCTGACATCTTTTTTGAAGTCTTCGAGGTTGCGTCCTGCGGCCAATTCTCGTTTACGCAATTTTCTTTGAGCCGCATGCAATTTTGCTGCAGCGAACTTATTCCTTTCGGCACGTGGTGTTAACTCGTTGATCTCTTTTTCCAAAGAGAGGAAACGCTGATAGGCATCCATGATTACTTCGCCAAGGTCTTCGATGATATTGTGGCGTAAGTGCATCCTGTGAAGATAAGCTTGTGTACGGATACGGCATTTTTCAATATCTTCGGCACCTTTTAATTTGTCCGCTTTTTTCAGCTTTGGATCTTCCAACTGTTGTAGCAAATGTTCAAAGGTTTGATCTTCCTTTTTTAGAAGGTCGCAAAGGCGCGGAAGAAGGGCCATGAACTCGCTTTTATTTGTGACCTCTTTCTCAGCGATACATTTGTCGAATCTTTCTTTTCCGGCGATAAGGAAGTTTGCGATCGAGATCGCTTCGCGCGTAGAGTAGCGGAAACGGAGAATGATCCTTTCAATTTGGATCTGAGCTTTTTCGATCCTTTTTGAGATCTCTACCTCTTCTTCCCGGGTCAGAAGGGGGACAGATCCCATCTCTTTAAGATACATACGAACGGGGTCATCAGGAGTCCCTTCGCTTCTTTTGGTAACGCCATCGAGCTCCTTAGTCTCTCTCTTTTTCTCCATCTGACGCTCAACCTCAGATTGGTTGAGGACCTGGATATCCATTCCGGAAAGGAAGATAAGGACCTGGTCGATTTGGTCGGCTGTATCCAACGACATCGGCAGGACTTCGTTGATCTCTTCGTAAGTGATAAAGCCCTGCTCCTTAGCGATAGCGACGAGCTCGTCGACTTTTTGCTGGTGCTGGGGCGAGAATGTATTTTTAAATGCGGCTTTATTCATGAGGTGCTAGTGTCAATCCTTATGCTAAACATTGCATGCTGCTTGCCTAGCTGTTTAATGATCCATGATAGAAACAAGGCAGAGTTATATTGAAATGTAGGTCGGGTTTTTGTCAAGGCTAACTCTTACTTTACGAATCGAAAATGATAACAAATATTTAAAAAAATGGGTGATTGAAAGCAAGAGGAAAGGATAAAAAAGATGAAGGCTGAAGGATGAAGGATGAAATTAGACGAATTTATTGCATTTTTCATCCTTCATCCCTCATCCTTCACCCTTTTGGGTTCGATTATGCAATTATACGCTCTGGATGAAAAGGGTCAGTGGGTAGAAGCTTCCAAGGCTATCAGGGCTATGGACTATCGCTGTGTGGAATGCCAGGGCGTTGTCCGAATGAGGGCTGGAGAGTTTCGTCAGCCGCATTTTTACCATTTAGAGAGGCCGGAGAGCTGCCGCCAGGCAGGAAAGGGAATAGAACACCTTCAAACTCAGCTGTATATAAAAAAGCTGCTCCCTGAGGGCGAAACCCATCTTGAAGTCAGATTTCCTTCAATCAATCGTATTGCTGATGTTGTGTGGGAAAAGAAGCGGTTAGTTTTCGAAATTCAGTTCTCACCGATTTCTGCCGAAGAGGTCAAAGCTCGCAATCAGGATTATAAGCGACAAGGGTACGAAGTTGTCTGGATTCTTCATGATGAACAGTACAATAAGCCTAAAGTCTCCGGGGCAGAAAAGTTCTTATTCAATAAGCCTCATTACTTTACGAATATTGATCACGAGGGTGAAGGATTAATCTACGACCAATTATCTCAAGTTCTGAGGGGTCGAAGGGTTAAATCTGGAGAAATCCTCCCGATCGATTTAACCTCTCCTCAGGGAGATCCCCTATTCTTCAAAGGAGATTCCAGAGACTTATCTTTAAAAATCACATTAGAGTCTCCTCAATCTAGCCGTTTTAAGCGATTCTATACAAGTTTATTTAAATTTATTCTTGAAAGCTCTTGTCAGTAATACATTTATCATTAATTTACAATATTTATTAAATGTTAATACTAATTGGCATATAATAATAATAATATAATATTTTTCAGTTGGAGGTTACCTATGGCTCTTCCACCTCTTAGTCATCCTGGCCCATTGGATGCTGAAAATCTCTCAAAACACATGCAAGTCTTAAAAAAAGTCAGTGAACTCAATCATCCCTCACGCAATACAATTCAAAATATTTATGCTGAGGTATTTGGGTTGCCTAAGGAGGATTTTGGAAGAGAGGTAGAGTTACGTACTCAATTAATGGCTAATAAAACCTTTGAATATTTAAAGGAGCTACCTGTCGACCAAGAGCATGAGGATATTATAAAAATTTTAAGTGGAGCTATAAGAATCAATGACGTTTTTAAATATGAAGATACTTTCGCCACTCAAAATTATAAATCTGTTGAAAACCAAAAGATCATTGAAGAAGCAGCTGCACGCCTTGATAAATTTAGAGATAGAATCCTAACGGCCCTAAGCGATGCTCAACCTCCTAAAGCTGGGGAAGAATCGAAATATGTTAAAGAGGTCTTCAAAATATACCTTAATAGAGTTCCTAGTGACCAAGAGATTCCTCATTTAATTAATAATCTCCTTAAAGGCTTAAAACTTGATTTAGAAGAAACCACTACATTTATCGAAGATATTATCGAAAACCGCAGGAATAATCCTGACGATGTAAACCTTAAAGCAGAGCTTGATAGGTTAATTAAAGTAAGGCAAAGCTTTGATGTGTTAATCCCTGGCGCAAGAAATCTCGTTCAATTTTCGAAACCCAAACAATCTCTCTTTTCATTTTCATCTAAAAAACCTGAATACGCGCCTGAAACATTGTTAAAAGAGGTAGATAAAATTGCCTCTATAAAATTAAGCGAATTGGATCATCAAATCACAATGCGAATGCACCTATTATCTGAAACTGCTGCATCCATGATGGAGGAAATTGCACCCGAGTTTAAAGAGCTTACAAGAGAACGCCCCTTTTTGCACCACCCAATCTCTGAAGAAACTCTAAAATCTACACAGAATAATGAAGTCGTGAAAAGAAATTTAGTTCTTTTAGCCCAACAAAAACCTGAATTGGCTGAAAAGATTAATAGGTTTGTCATTGCTTCCAAACAGGCAAAGTTAGATCCCTCTTTAAACAATGTGCGAGAAACTGTTGCAGCGTATAAAGAGGTGAACAATGTTTTGAACTCTTTCATTATCGCACAACCAGAAAGTAAAGATCAGAAAGAATTGAAAGCTGCAGCAACGAGAATGCAAGGATATCTTGGATCGATCGTTATCGATCAGCAATTGCCTCATTTAGTGGGGCGTCATGGGGTATCGCCAAATACCTTAGTTCAACTCTATGATTACTTAGAAAAAATTCCTGGAAAGGACGAGCATGGGGAGTTAGCGGGCGCACCTAAGTTAGTCGATATTATCGATCGCTTGACAACGATACGACAAGAAAATCTTAGCAAATTACTTAAAAATGATGGGGACGTAGCGGTGGCAACACCTGAATTAATTAAATCTCATGCAGAACTTACTAATCTTCGGATGGCAATCAAAATGGCAATTCCTGAAAAGTATCATGAAGTAAAAACTACCAATGCACTCGGAAAAGAAGAGGTCAGGATTATTCCTGAGGAAGATGCTGAAGTGACTAAAGTATTAGATTTCCTCACGGAAATTTCAGAAAGTGCACTTCCAGGAAATTCTCAACTAGTCATAGACAATTTTGCAGAAATTTTACCTAAAAACCTAAGGCATAACTACTATCAAGGGGATCGTCATTTACCTGTTAAAGAACCTGCAGAACAGACCTATAGGGATGAATTAAGTAAGCTTAACACATCTCAACTGTCTCCAGCAGAAAAAGAGGCTCGAAAAAGAGAGTTGGACCGCACTCGGGGCTTTCGTAATCTTGGGCCTTTTGAGGGGCGTGAATTTTGGGCTAGTCAGTATGAAGGAAAACCAAAAACCGGTCCTCTTCCATTTGTTAAAGACACTCGTGTCGTAGGTTACATGTCATTTGATAAGAAAAATATTACCGAAGCAAGGGTCGAATTAGATTTTTCAACTCTAAATTTGCAGACTCCTAAACAGAGTGCACAAGCTTTAGAATTTGTTGAACTTCTTTGTTCCATTGGGCTTGGATCAGATGCTCCCTTCAAGAAATGGTTTGCGATGAGGAATAATCCCAATCTCACTTTAGCTATGATTGTGGAAGAAGTCTTGCCAAAAATAGATAGTGAGGGAGCAAAAACTAGATCCGAAATATTACAACTTTATGATCGCTTACAAGGTTTTTCCGATGAACAGAAAAAGCAACTATTAAGAATTGGGCTGGATTTTGCTTATAAAATGATCCACGATATGCGCTTAGCCCGCATGCAGGTCGGTCAATAGCTTAGAAGGCAGTTTAATCTTTGTTTGTTCTACCATCTTGTCATGTAGTAGACTTACTATGCTATCATTGAAACACATGTCGCCTTGGAAAGGACTTCTGCAAAGAATTTTTAATCCATTATCATCATAAGCAAGACTTTCGATTTCTTGGCTAATATCATCAGCAAGCCTAAGCATGAGATATTCTATAGGACTTGAAAATCCATCTTTCTTATCCATGTTAGAGGCGAAGTAATACCCTGTAAAATTATTTGAATTTAAGATAGCCTCTAACCTTTCTTTTGCTATTTCAGATAAGCTTTTAGACATTGGAGCATCTAAGGTTTTCAGATAGTCAGACAATTCAACATAGAAACGTTCCTTAAATCTTTTTCCATTGTTGATCTGTGTCTCTGCAATTTGCAAAGCATTCTTGCGGCTAATATTGAAGGATGTTGCTTTAGTCCCTTTTTTGGGGACATCCATAAAAAGTGGACGGATTAAACTAGAGAGAGGGGTTGTATTTACAGTTACAAGAGTGTGAAGATTAGTAAAGTTTATGCACGAATTGAAATCGGTATGAAATGATTCAGGTATTTCCACGTTTCTTGGAAGTGCAGGCTTTTCCGCTTTTTGAAGAACTTCTTTGACTTTCGCATGAAGCGCAGGATATTTAGATAGTTCCTGAAGAATTTTGTAATGCCTGCCATCGATATCTTCTGTAATTTGTCTTGGAAGTGTTGGCCAGCGTGTTAAGACCATTTTTCCTTCATGCATGGAAAAAAGATCTTCAATTTTATCACCAAAAATTTTGAGATTCCACTCACGTTCAACTTGAAAATGTTTGACTATGTCTTGCGCCATTAATTTTAATTGAGCGTCATCAAACTGCGTAAAATCCATTTTAGATAATGCTATAGGCATATTGCTAGAGCGAATTTCCCAACGCCCTTTACTGTCTATTGCGCTTGCTTTAACAACGGGAATCCCGAGAGACTCATGAATGCTTTGGACGTAGAACCGATAGAGCATAAGCAGGCGATTTTTGTCGCCCCTGGTAAGCAAATGATTATCTATTTTCCAATTCTCTTTGATTTCTTTTAAGAGTGAGTCAATTGGAAATAACTCTCCTAATCTTCCAATATTGTGAACGGAACCATTCTGTAAAAAGATTTCACTTTCTGCTTCCCTTAACATTTCACGATAGGAATCGTCGACAACACTCTTGTGAGGGAAACACAAGCTTTGTCCAGGATGATTTGTGAGCAAAAATTCCGCGCACTCCTGTTTAACAGCTCCTCCAATTCGAGAAACTTTGAATAATCTTCCTCCCCCAAAGTTATAGACATTTTCCTGCATATCTTTATTGCAATCAAAGTAAAGAGGATCTATCTCATCCCTAATAATCCCAGCGGGAGGTTCTGTCAGAGGAGAGAGTTTTTGTATAAACTGCTGTTGGGTTTTATTAAGAGACTCCCACATCGTGTGTGGACGACGATTGTGTTTTTTAACTTCATCACTAACGATGTATAAAGCTTGAGTTTCTTCGGTGGTGAATGCCGTTTTGCCTAAGGCTTCATCAACAATTGTTTCAACTCTGTTGACGAGAACATTAAAATAATCTGAGCAGCTGTCATCTTCATATCGAAAGGTTTTCAATTCAGCCGCAAGATTTTGGACACGAGTAGAAAAATCACCCTCAAATTTTGTTCGGGCAAGTGTGTCTTTTTTTGAATGGGAAATGAGCCTGCAGTCCGTAGCAGCATGATGAATTACTAAATTACCCATGAATAACCTTACAATTGAATTAAACCAAATATTGTATTGTACAATTAATAAAAATTCAATCTTAATTCAAGCTTGTAATAAGTATTCAAATATCTATTTTACTTTCAGGATTTCCTCTTCAGGAAGATGGACTTCCTCATAGTGGTTGTTGTAGTTCATTAAAGCGCTCATTTCGTATTTCAGGTCTTCGACAGTGTGTTCTAGATCAGCAATACGATCTTCATACTCTTTAATAGTTTGTTTTTGAATAGTGAGGGTATTAAGAACTTCTGGGTCTTGGGATGGGGGCGCTGCGGATTTGTCCTCGACTTCTTTCTTGAGGCTATTATAAGCATGCATAACTTGGAAATTTTGATTTTTGAGGGATACGTTCTCATCCTGCAGCTTCACGACCTCTTGAGATTGTATTTGAAGCTTTTTACGTAGTTCTTCGAGTTCCTTACTATCTATAGGCTGAGGTAGTGGAATTTCGGCTTTAGGGGATTCTTGGACAATAACAGGGGTTTCACCAGGTCGTTTCATCAGGATCAGAGCAACGCTTCCTACAAGGATAGAGAGGAGCCCAGAAGCAAAAACCAGCCAGTTGATGCTTGGATTCATATAAGCTGAAGAAGTGGCTACCCAGACTATGAAAGGTAGAGCGTAGAGAAGGATGACTGCACCGCTCCAATTTTGATCCTGTTTGAAAGTTCCAAGCATTTTACACCCTATTATTATTAGTTTTAAAAAAATTATTGATATATCCACTAAGAATAAAAATCAATTGTAAATGAATCTCTAATTGAAAAGAAAGGGCTGGTTTAAACTAATGACTTAAATTATTGATTATGATATAATTACATGGTGGAGTTAAATTTTTTAGGAGATAAAAAATGGTCAGTCGAATTGATTCTCCAGGAATGGGTCCATCCGAATGCCTACATTCATCATCTTCAAAAAAAATTTATAATCCCAAATCTTTAAGAGAATTAGCGAGCGAGAAAATTTTAGTTCCTATTCAAGCTAAGCCTCTAGTTGGCGCTTCCGTTCCTTATGCAATAGAAAATGTGACTGTCAGAAGCTTGTCAGGTAAAGCTAAAACCCTAAGTTATGCGACCTACCCGACAATTTGTCAGCTATTCAAAGATGTGAAAGTTGAGAATCCACAAATTGCTCTGATTGCTTATTACCTTGATCAATTAGGCGATATTAGAATCCTTTTAAACTTAAGGATTCTAATTAAAGAACGTTTTGGAGTTGAACCTAAGATTATAGCAACAGAAGAAAATAAAAAACGGACCCTAGATTTTTCGAAAAATTCAAGTGAGGCAGAGGGTTTAGTTTTTGTCGACTTGGACAACATCAGTAGTTCTGACTGTCAAGGATTGGATTTATTGATACATGGTCCTGGAATTTACGGCGTGGAGCTTATGTCTCCGAAATCTATTTTAGAAAGATATCCCTCTTTAAAAGCTGCCTTGGATGAGAAAAAGCCTCCAGTGTTATTTTCGTTGTTAGAATGTGAATCAGGCAGCTTTTCTTATTCTAACCCTGTCAATGAAGTGGAAAGAGTTCGCATGCAAGTCAGACTCATTCGATCAACATTACTAGATCCAATCTTAGAATTTTGCGAAGAACAATCTACAGAAAAAGTACCTATAAAACAATTACCCAAAAGAATAAGCGAGATATTACCTTGGGCTTTACCCATTCTTAGAGGGTCTAGAAATATTCTACAGGCAAAAGATCCTGCACTTTCGTTGTTGTTGGAAAAGATTGTAGGAATGATCAAGTTCTTAATCGAAAACCCAGATTTACCTTTAAACAAAATGCTAGAAACAATTGAGCGACTAAAAGCATTAGAAAAAGAATCATTAAGCATTGTTAAAAACACTAGGCATAGTTTTGCTCCATCTCTAATCGTAAGAGGGATGTCAAGTAATGAAATGGCGAAGATGATAATACCACAAAATGATAAGGAGACTCTAGTCAAGGGAGTTCAAAACTTATATGAGTTGCAAATGGGGTTAAATCCTCTTTTTTCCCTTGGCTGGTTTAAGTTGCCTGAAAATCTGCAAAATTGGCTTAAGCAAGGGTTAATCGATTCAGCGGAAGGAAGAAAATCAATTTTTAAGGGTATTGACGGTCAGACGAAACAAGAGAAAGATTTGTTAAAGGGGCTAGAAAAAGATCCAATCACAGGTGTAGAGCGGGATAGTTATTATTTTGGATATGGCCATAGCATTGATACGATCCTTACATTTATCAAGCAGGCCAAGGCGAATAATCCTTCAGGACAAGTTGTGGTCAACATGGATATTGAAGAGGCTGAATTACACATCAAAGACTGCAATATTTATTACTACCCTGCGAATTGTTATGTAGACAATAAGTCTGCATTTACAGTCCATTTATATAGTAGATTAAACAATCCTGTTTTTGATTGTTTAATGGCTGCAAGCGATCCTTCGTGCCGTTTGGCCGGTGGAGACAATACATTGTTTACTACGTTAATGCTAGGGACTGATGATCTTGTGTATGAACTGAGAAACTTTAAACAAGGAATGATTATCGCGCTCTTTCAATTAGCAAATGAATTTTCTGAAGAGGAGAAGAATTGCATTGTCGATAGGATGCTCGAATCTGCTTCAGGCAAGATTATGTTTGAGTTGCGCAGTTTTATACCTGATGAGTCTCAGTCATATGACATCAGGAAAAGGAAAGGGGAGCTAAGCCAGCCGGGAAGTGCTGTGTACAAAAGTGCATTCAGAAAAATTGGGGAACTTCTTAGAAAACGTGCTGAAACTTTTAACGACAACTTTGTTGGGTTTATGAACCTCCAAATGTTGGGAAGACGCGATCCAGAGTTTGTAGCAGAGGTTGCCCAAATAGTCGGTGATGGCCAAATCTTCACTCAAGCCGAAGGCTTCGAAAGAGTAAAAGCCCTTATCGACAACAAAGACATATCAAAACAAACTTTGTAGACTTTGATGAAGCTAAACGCTATGTAGGTTTTATTAAGCTTCGGCAAAAGCTACGAAGTTGTCTGAAGATGGCATTGCTCTGGGTCGCTTATGGAGCAATATTCTTGGAAATAACCTTTATTCTTCAGGTTTGATTTCGGCTTTTTCGATGCTGGATGAAGGCGGTGTTCCAGTGGGGTTGGCAAGCTTAATGCCAGTAAAGCCTTGGAAGGCCATTGACATGAGTCCGGTCATCATGAAGGTAATTCCCATTCCTCTGAGTGCAGGGCTAACGTTTGATACCGCAAGTTTTTCACGAATTGCTGCAATTAAGGCAATTGCAAGCCACCAGCCCATTCCAGAACCGAATACGTAGATTAAATTGGGCCAGAAGGGGTAATTTCGCGTGACAGCGAATAAGCAAGCACCCAAAATAGCACAGTTCACTGCAATCAAGGGCAAGTAAAGTCCTAGGGAATTGTACAAAGCAGGTGAAAACTTTTCGATAATGATTTCAAGAACCTGTGTGAAACCAGCGATAACGGAAATGAAGAGTAAGAATTCCAGAAATCCTAAATCAATTTTTGATGCATCTAATCCCGTAAAAGCTAGCCATTGCAAGGCGCTTTGTCCAGTCACAAATTGGTGAACAAGCCAGTTTAGGATCCCGCTGATTGTCAAAACCAAAACCACTGCGACACCAAGGCCATTTGCTGTTTTGAGCTTTGTGGAACAGGCGAGATAAGTGCACATCCCCAAGAAGTTGGCTAAAAGGAAGTTTTCAATAAATATGGCTTGGAGCAATAAGCCGAAGATGTTCATAGGTTCGTAAAGTCCCATCCACATAGGTTAAGCCTTTTTTGCGTTTATCATATTATAAAGGGCAATGAGTCCTCCTATAATAAAGAAGGCGGCAGGAGGGCTAACCATCAATACTATGTTTGAGTAGGCGTTAGGATTTTCCGCTGATGCGTACCAAGAAAGGGGAATGATTTGGTGATTAAATAGTTGTCCGAATCCAAATAATTCGCGAATAGCACTGACAATGAATAGAACTCCAGCATATCCCAAACCTGCTCCAAGTCCATCTAAAAAAGCAGGTATGGGTTCAACATTCTTTGCCATCCCTTCAGTGCGTCCCATTACAATGCAGTTAGTGATAATCAGTCCAACGAATACGCTTAGAACCTTAGAAATGCCGAAGAAATAGGCTTGCAGAAATTGATCGATGATGATTACAAAAACCGAAATGATTGCTAATTGTGTGATCATACGCACACTGTCAGGAGTAATTTTTCTTAATAGCGAAACAAAAAAGGAAGAGAATGCCGTAACAAAGGAAACGGACAAACCCATCGTAATCCCTACTGAGAGTCTGTTAGTTACTCCGAGCGCAGAGCAAATTCCAAGGACAGCAACAATAACTTGGTTTCCTCTCCACAATTGGGACGTGAAGTATGAACTAACTGGCACTTTAGCAGCCATGCTTACGACTCCCCTTTATTGGCGTTGTATTGCTTATTTAAACTTATCAGGAATGGCCTATAACCTGAAAGAACATCTCTGTAGGCATCTGTTACTCCATTTCCTGTTAAAGTAGCTCCTGCCATTCCATCCACTGCACTTTTCGCTTTTGGAGCACTTCCTAAGACATCGGCTACATATCCTTTGACAACAGTGATCCCAAGTGGAGCAGTTTTGAAATCGGTAGTTCCACTCGGACTTTCTTGAAAGATTTTTTTCCCCGGAAATTGTTTTTGCCAATTTTCTGTTGCGATATCTGCCCCTAACCCTGGAGTCTCTTTTTGATCGTACCACGAAATCCCGATAACAGTATCTCCATCGGGTTTCACTGCGATGTATCCGTAAATGGCATCCCAAAGACCGTATCCGTTGACGGGAATGACATAACCGATCGGTTTTTCTTCTGCAGTTTGTTTGTTAGGCATAATTTTGTAGAGAAGCTTCAAAGGTTCTTTGTAATAGCCGGATTTACGGAAGTCATTAAGATAGGTGTTAAGATCTATATTCGATTTTTCTAGGGATATCTCTTCTCCTTTGCTATTCACAAACAACGGGACTAATCTTTTCTTAAAGACCTCTAGGAGCTCGGCGCTTGTTGCTATTATTTTGTCTGTACTGGGGACCAACACACCATTGTTTTCATATTTCGCCGGAACATATTTACCTTTCTCATCGGGTAAAATAAAGTATCCTTCGTGGGTTAAAATCCTTGCCGCGATCATCATTTGTTTGCTTCGATCGAGCTCTTTAGCAACTTCTTTAGGTTTTGCAAGAGCGCTTGCGAGAATAGAGAGGATGAGAGCGCATACTAAACTCAATATAATAATGAAGGTGAATGTTTGGGTGTCAGTAAACTTACGCGGTTGATGGGACACGTACAACCCTCCTTCTCCTGTAGAACTGAACACAATAGTGGTCGATTAAAGGTGCAAAGACATTGCCCATCAAAATTGCCAGCATGACTCCTTCAGGGTAGGCAGGGTTGATGCACCTGATGACAATGGCAACCATTCCGCAAAATATTCCATAGATCCATCGTCCTAAATTTATTGCTGGGGAGGATACTGGATCCGTGGCCATAAAGACGAGGCCAAAGGCAAGTCCCCCCAGTAGGAAATGCTTATACGCTGGAAAACCGAGCTGAGCTGGATGCCAAGCGCCATGAAGATAGCTCAAGTTATTTGAAAATAAGTTAAAGAGCAGAGCAGTGACATAGGCTCCTAAGGCCATTCCAGCCATGGTCCTCCACGAACCTACCCCTGTCCAAATCAAAAATAGGGCGCCTAAAATACAGGCAAATATAGAGGTTTCACCCATGGATCCTAGTTTATCCCCAAAGAAAAATCCCCAATCGTTGTTGTCTCCAAAACCGTAATTCAAAGAGGAGAACCGGTAAGCATCTTCGTAATATCCCGAAGATAGGCCTAATCCCCCTTCATTCAAGGGCGACGTGACAAAGCTTCGTAACTGTTCGGGGGAAAGATTTCCCAATGTTGCATTGTGTTGACCGGCATCGTTCCAATTTTGAAAATATTGTTTGATCGTATCGAAGGTTCCGACTTTATCGCCAAGATTATTGGTAGCAATGGCATCGACATGAATTTTTTTGATATCTAAGCTTACATTAAATTGCGCTAATTTTGTTGCTTGTGTGTAACCATCGATTGCAGCAGTTTTTGCTTCATGATTCATTTTGATCAGACTTTCGCGGATGGTGCCTGGATTTGTTCCAACCCAGACATCCCCAGACATTCTACCGGGAAATGCAAAGAACAAGAATGCTCGGCACGTAAGGGCAGGGTTTACAATGTTCATGCCTGAACCGCCAAAGATTTCCTTACCGAGAATAACTCCTGCTGCGACACCAACCGCGGTCATCCAATAGGGTATTGTGGGTGGGAGGATAAGAGCGTAAAGTATTCCTGTGACAAGAAATCCTTCTGAAATATCGTGGCCTCTAACAACAGCAAAGAGCGCTTCGCAAAGTCCACCTACCATGTAAGTTATGATCACGATAGGAATAAAAGCATATAGTCCTAATTTTAAAATTGTCCAAAGTCTTCCATCTTTTAGAGCAAAATTAAAATAATCAGTGAACGAATTTCCGGCGCTAAGAAATTCATTCATAAGCCGATAGTCTCCACTTGAATAGACATAGCTTTGAATGCCTGTATTCCAAATCGCCATGAGAATACACGGAATGAGAGCAAGTACTACTATTGTCATCCAGCGTTTAACATCTACCGCATCTCGGATATGAGGCCCTTTGCTCGTCACAGTTGGGGCTTCATAAAGAAAGGTATCTCCTGCCTGAATCAGGGGTCTAATTTTGTAGAAGGGTTTACCCTTTTCTGTTAAAGAAAGCTGGTAATCAAGAAATTTTCGCAGCATGCAATCACATAATCTAAATTTGACAATACATTACCATAGAGACAAAATAGCGAAAATAATAAAAAAGTCATAAAGAAATGGACTAGATGGACGGACAAAAGTGGACATAGTGGACACAATGGACAAAGTGGACTAAAAAAATGTCGAAAAGAAATTTAGAATTTGTCCACTTTGTCCATTGTGTCCACTATGTCCACTTCGTCCATCCAATAGAGACTTTATTACCTATTGAAAAGAATGGAAAAGCCCATTAAAATGATTCTGTTTTATAGACTTATAAATGTAATAAATAATTAATACTCTAATAATTAGTTCAATGAAATCTAAATGGATTATTCTCACTCTTACTAGTCTATCTGTTTTAGGTTTCATACTTTTAGATACTGCTATTTCTACAGCTGCAAAATATTCTGCTCCCCTCATTGTTCAATCCAAATTTGATGCTGATTTTACTTACGACGATATCGTTGCTAAAGGAAATACGATTACAGTTGTTCATCCTATAGTCACAACGAATGAGGGATTAAGGGCGCTCTCAGCAGAAAAGTTAACTGTTGACTATAAGGTGAATTGGTTTGGCCGCAATTTAGAACTTGATATCAAGGTTGACAATCCTGACATGGAAGTGGCGCAAAATACTATTCCATGGGATGAACTATTAAGCTATGCACCTGGAGGCCTTTACAGAACAACAGGAAAGCTTGCAGTTAATCAAGGAACAATCAAGCTGTTTGCAGATCCCAATGATGCGATTGAAACTAGAAATTACTCCTTTGCTTGTGTTGCAAACTGGGGAGGAGACACTGTACAAGCCCAAGCTTTTGTTGGATGCGATTTAGAGAAGCCTTCTGAAAACAGCTTGGAAATTGTCTATTCAAAAAGCCCTTCTGGTATTACCAATTTAAAGCTTAATGCAGTCAAACTAGACTGTAAGGCTGCTTCGGATCTCGCAGAACTTTTTGCCCCTGGAGTCGGCGGGTGGAGAGCAAAAAATGGTTTTCTTGATGGCGTAATGCTTATCTCGAACTCTCCTTCGACTCCATTTTATGCTGAAGGAAAATGGGACCTTTCAGAAATCAATCTAGAAAACTCACATTTGGGTATCTCAGCAACAATTCCCGAAACGCATATTAATTTATTGCCAGGACACGGGCAGCCTGTGGCACTTGATGCTCGCTTGGATGTCTTTCCTGCATTAGTGGGCGACTTAGATTTGCCGAAAGGTTGTATTTTATGTTTTGAAAAAGAAGGGGAAATATTTTCCAAAGTTGAGCTGGACAAGGCTTTAATCCATTTAAGCCCTGAATCAAAAGTAGACATAGATTTTCAGGGGTGGGCTGACAATGGCAATTTGAAGTCAAAATTTGGACTTAGCGGATATGTTTCTTATCCAGGATTACAAAAAGCTGACGCCGATCTTGTTCTTGATATCACACATAAAGATTTGGATGTTTCGCAAATCCATTTGAACGTAAAAGACTGGGGGCTTCCACATTATAGCGCAGAGTTCGAGGGACAAAAATTAGGTCCTCCCGAATTTTTATTTTTGCAGAAGTTTCTTGGAAGGTATGCACCTGAGTGGGATGGTTTTAAAGTCTACGATGGTTCTGTTGATGGCTTATTGAAAATTGCACTGATCCCTTCAGGCATTCACGGAATTATCATTGAAAAATTTCAAGCGCGCGATCTGCATTGTGATTTTCCGAATTGGGAGATCGAAGCAGGAGCTGGTAATATTACTGGGCAAGGAAGCATTAATTTAGCGTTTTACTCCCCTTACGATACATTGGAAGGAAATTTCCATCTGTTAAACGGGGAGATCCGTTTACCAGGCTTTAACGAGGAGTTTCTCCATTTTAAAAACATTCAAACGGACTTACATATTTCAAAAGGAACAATACGAGGTTCCGAAGCCAGTGTAGAATTAGCAGGTTTAAAGGGTTCAGCTCAAGTGGACTGGGGAAATCCACAACAGCTTGTAAAATTGGATTTGAGCGGGCAAGCCAGTGACTTAATTCCATTTGTACCTGAATCAATCCAAACAGCCATACAGAAGCAATTTGAAAATAACACCCTTAAGGTTAATTCCACACTCAAACGTCATGGCATGGGTGGTAGGGTCTTAGGGCAGATATTAGTCAAAGATGGGCATGGAAGCGACGATTTAATATCCTTCGGTTTTGACTTAGACAAGAGATCGTCGAATTCGCAAGAATCAACAAACTACAAGTATTGGGACAACCTTTTGCCTAATTTTGTCAAAATGGCTGTCCCTAATCTGACCAAACCTATAGGAACATCGCAAGCTCCATGGACGAAGAAAGGGTTGAATATTGGTGACCTTTCTTTAGAAAATGGCTGGTTTGAAGCTCAAAATTTACCGCTGAACAAGTATGTACAGCCAGTTCTATTCAAGAAACATCCTTTCAAACTCAATGGTCGCTCAGATTGCAAGGGAACGTTTGATAACAAAGAAATTACCATCCGTTACAATGGCAGGAATATCTTTTTTGAATTGGAGCCGATGACAATTGAAGCGGAGAAAATTCCTTACAAAGAGGCTTCGACACCTGAAGAATTTTTACCTGCATTCCATTACTTTGAAATAGGTTCAAAGACCAATTTTGGATTTATCCCCATTCAAAATGCAACTTATTTTGATAAGATATCGGGTCTCCTGTTTACAGATGTTGAGGCCGATCTCATTTTGGATGGTGAGAAATTTCATATTCCAAATATTCAAGCCTATTGCTGTGGAGTAAGTGTTGCAGGGCAAGTGGATGCAGATTTTAGCGATCCTACTCCTGGAGTTGGAGATGTGGATATTTATGCCCACTCCATTTCCGGCAAAGTTTCCAACATTCAACAAGTGTTGGCCCATTTTGATAAAGGATTATTCCTTCTTAAACTTCCCTTAGAAGGCAACTTTACATCAGGTCCAAAAGGAGGAGGACTCCATTTCTGTTTAGGAAAGGGACGCGAAGATATCAATGGGTATGTTCAGGGAACGGTTACAGACGGAGAAATCATTTACCCAGATACTGATGCATCGGTAAAAGATCTTTCTTTCAATATCGACATTGACACAACTTCCAAGAAGATGTCTTTTACAGATTTTCAAGGGTCGTTTTTGTTGGGATCCCCTAAACATGTTGAGGAATATGTTTTAGGAGGCAAAGGGATTATTTTTGATGATTACGTCAAAAATAACGGAGAATTTGATCTAGGGATTAGCGATAAGTCTCAAGATGTGTTTAGGTTGGCTGGAAATTTGTCTCCTGTTGAAGATGAATCGGGCCTTCCCAAAATTGGGATCTCCTTTGATACTAAGGCAACTCGGTTTGGAAATCTATTTTTAGATAATCCGGAGCTTGTTTTAATTGATTGGAAACAGATTGACTCGATGCACTTAGGATTTAATTTCCGCCTGAGCAATTTTATACACGATCTTCAGAGATTTAAAAAAACAGGGTTTTTCTTCTTATCTCGCAACTTTTTGGAGTTTATCAGCAAGCTAGATACGATTACAGGAGAGCTAGAATTATCCATTGATTATGACCCTAGCACTTCCAAATTCCTTTTTGACCTTATTGGACAGGATGTCAACTTTGATGAATATGAAGTTAAAAAACTGCATCTTAATGGAAATAAACGAGGAAAGACTTGGGTTGTAGAGCAACTCAACCTTGATGATCTATCGATTGGTGCTGAGCTTGCGTTAGAGGACAATGTTTGGAAAGCAAATTTCTTAGGGATTCGTTCTGGAGATTCTTTGCTGGCTGGGTTAAATGGAACCTATAATGAGCAAACCCAATCGATTGAAGGCAAGGTAAATTTATTAGAGATTGATTTAGCCCATTTGGATGAGTGGAAAACTTTCTCGCCATTCATCAATGAGTTTTATCCCCAAGGTAAATTGAAAGGTGCGGGTGATTTTAAGCTCAGTAAAGATCTTCAAAAAGACAAGTGGAATGTAGATACCCTTCTTGACTTAGATCTAAACGATGTCGTTCTTAAAGGACTCCCATTAGTAAACACATCCCATGTTTCGTGCCATTATCTTTCTGGTCAAAGTTTGATATTTAGGCAGCTCAAAACCGGTTTAAGGAATCCGAATAATCTTGATAGGGTCGTTCCACTAGCGATTGAAAAAGTAGGCTACGACTTCGGAGATCAGACATTGACGATGGAAGGATCCCGTTTCTCGATCCAAGCAACCGATCTCCAATGGACTGCTGATCTGCTTCATGAGAAATTCCCAGAGGCAATTCAACCTAAAACAAGAGAATTGATTTCTAATATCAAAAGAAATGGGACTGCCAATGGCTCATTCTATCTGATGAATTCTCCAGCATCCAACAAGTTTCGCTTAAGCCTTGAAGACAACAAATATTTTGTCTTTGGAAAAGAACAGGACCTCCGCAAATTCCTTTTTGAAAGGGATGGGGATGAAACCAAATTGTCCACTCAGGCACAGCTTAATAAACAGCTGATCTGGCTTTCGATGCACTCAAACCATCCAAGCTTGGCAAATGGCGAATTGATGTTAGCAGATGCGGAAAATGAGGCGCCAGCATATGGAGCTCAACCTCTTCAGCCCCTTAAAATACAGTGGGAGAGAACTCCCAATGATGAATACATCGTTTCGTATGCTGAAGGAAATTTGGGGGGGTTAAACTTCCATTTGATGCAAGATACATCCCATGCTATCAGCAAGAAAAGAGTTTATCTAACAGGTGAAGTGCAGGTTGATGGTAATCGCTGCCACAAGATCTTCTCTGACGAACTTGCGCAAATATTTAAAAATTGGCAAGTGGGTTCAGGTTATACACTTAAAGGACTTTGGAGTTTTGGCATAGATGGAAGCCAAAGGGAAGATCTAGATATAGCCTTGCAAGGGAAAATTGTTGGGAATGGTTTTCAATTAAAAGGATACAGATTTGAAAACCTTAGCGGCAATGCTTACTATTCTCCTGGCCATTTGCAATTGACCAATATTTTACTCACAGACCCAGCCGCGGTTGTGCAAATTGCTCAAATTGATAGTAAAAAAGATGTGGATGGACTTTGGTCATTTTATATTCCTACATTTCAAGTAAGCGACTTTACCCCAAGTTTGATGACGAATATTGGAATTCAGACCCCTTCAAAGTCTAACTCGTTGAAAATAGAAAATGTCTATGTAGAGAATATCGTTGGTATTGCTGGAATGCCTGAAACATTCACTGGAAGTGGAACGCTAAACTTTGTTAATCCTCCTAAAGGATCATTGCAAAACACTATTTTTGCTATTCCAGCAGAAATTCTTAGCAGAATTGGGTTGAATACAGGGATCATGACTCCTGTGAAAGGGACCATTCAATTCGATATCAAAGATGCGCAGTTCCAAATTTCAAAATTCAAAGATATTTATAGTGATCGGAAATTGTCCAAATTCTATCTCAAGAAAACTCCTACGCCTTCTTATGTAGACTTTGACGGCAATATCTTTGTTCAAGTGAGAATGAAGCAATATAACTTGTTGTTCAAACTGGCTGAATTGTTCACTGTGACTGTTAAAGGCAATATTAAGAAGCCGATCTACACACTTCAAAGGCAGCAACGTTTCGGTAAAGACAAAAACGTTGAAGAGTACACTTCCGATAACTACAACCCCTAGAAACTGATGAAATTTTTTAGAAGACCCTTCTATCTATTCCTTATGGCATTCTTCGTCATTTTTGGATGCTATCGAGCCTATTTGTTTATTACTGACGGTTTTGAAGCTAGCCATATTAAAAAGGAGCTTCCTTATAACTCAGCATGGGAAATTTCTGAATTAACACCAGAAGAGAATAAAAGCTTAAACAACACCTTAAGTCAACCTTACAGCTACCTTGGAAAGGGCGCCCAATCTTACGCCTTTGTGAGTGATGATGGAAAGTATGTGCTGAAATTTTTCAAGTATAAACATCTGATCCCAAATCCCGTTGTTAAATTTGTTCCAGATTGGCCAGAAGCATTGTCAGACTGGAAGAAGAACTATTACCTTCATAAGGATTATCGCTTTAAAACCTTATTCGACGGTCACCATCTTGCTTACACCAAAGATAAGGACAATGCTGCTTTAGTCTATATCCATTTGAACACAAACGGCCAAACTCCTTTAAAGACAATTCTGATAGATAAACTTGGACGCAGACATGAGATCGATCTTAATAGAACTGCATTTGTGCTCCAAAAGAAAGGAATCACAGCCAGGAATTTGTTGAACGCTCAACTTAAGAATAACGATATTATAGGGGCGTGGGGAACTATCCGAGATATGTTGATCATGCTGATCACTGAATATAACTTAGGGATCTATGATCGGGACCATGGTGTCCTACATAACGTTGGATTTGTCGATGGTAAACCTTTTCATCTGGATGTGGGTAAATTAACAGAAGATATAACCATGAAAGAACTCGATACCCAAGCAGACGACCTTTTCAAAGTTGTACACCGTATTCTTCCATGGATCCATAATCACTACCCAGAACATGAGCCCCTTCTTAAACAGAGAATGCAGGATATGTTGAGTATTTATCTGGAGCGTGATTTCAAGATCGATCGTTAAATCATTAATTGGAATTCAGTAGTCAGAATTCAGAAGACAGAATATATTCCAATAATCTTCTGAATTCCGGTTTCAAAAAAATGATTAAATTGATACGTCCTCTTTCCGATCTTATATTTCCTCCACTTTGCTTGCATTGCAATTGTGTGCGGAAAGAAGGAGAGAAATTATTTTGCGTGACTTGCAGCCACTCCATGGAGATGATTGACCCTACAAAACGTTGCAAATATTGTTTTTCCAATGACCTTAATGCCGGGATGATCTGCAAGAATTGCAAGGGATATGCTGTTGTTTTTCAAAGAGTAGGTTCTGTTTTCGACTATTCAGGACCTGCAGCGACATTAATTAAGAAGTTAAAATATGGTTCAAAGCCTTATTTAGCTGAAGGCGCGGCAGCTTTTATGACCGCGCAGTTTATGAAATTAGGATGGCCGTTGCCTGATCTAGTGACTTCCACTCCAATGGCGTGGCTTAAGGAGCTTAATCGCGGATACAACCAAAGCAAATTGATCGCTAAGTGTTTTGCTGAATTTATCAATGTTCCCTACAAAGATATATTGGAAAGAAATTCAAGCGGTTATAGTCAAGCGGGACTTAATAATGTTCAGCGAAGATCTATGAAAACTAACCCTTACAATTTAAAAAAATCTGTAGACATTTCAGATCAACGTATTTTATTAATCGATGATGTTTTAACAACTGGAACGACATTACGTAAATGCGCCTTAGTTTTAGAGGGAGGGTGTCCAATGACAATCTATGCCTTAACGTTTTGTAGAGCGTAGCTACGGAGAAGAAGAGAAGTCAGAATACAGAAGTCGGAAGTCGGAAGAAAAGACAATGGAAGTATGGATTAAAAGGATGAAGGGCGACCTAGATCAAAATGCATTTGTTCTAGGGCTGTCAATAGGTTATAAAAAAATTTCATCCTTTTAATCCATACTGTCCATACCCTTTCTTCTGACTTCCGACTTCTGCCTTCTGTCTTCTTCTCCTCTCCATGTCCTCTGTGCACTCCGTGGTTAATTTCAAGTTGGGACTTAAGGATTCTAGCTAAAATAAGGTCAGTAGATTTTCGTTGAGGGAAAGATTTGTTTAGTATAGCCTTGATGCAGTTATCATTTTTGAGTTCTCGTAGCTCAGGTGGATAGAGCGGTCGCCTCCTAAGCGGCAGGTCGCGCGTTCGAGTCGCGCCGAGAACGTATCCTATAGGATTTAAAGATGGCTTCTAATTTGCCGTTTATGCAGCCTTCCATTCCTCAATACAATGCCAAGTATTGGGAATTGAACACAGCTTTTACTCATGAGTTTAAAACAGCTACAAGATTTGCCGACGACAACATAGCCACTGCTGAAGAAAGACATCAAGTTCGTAATAGAAATTTTTATGGAGTCCTAGGCCGAAGAGTAAGTTGCCATATCGGAGATAAGCTCATAAATGGGAGATTGGCAAAAGATTTATTTCCAAAAGAAGTTCAATATTTAGGGCAAATCATTGAGGCTTCCCTGTTGGAGCAATGGTATCAGATTAATGGGATACTTTCTGATAGAGTTGATTATTTTCAGGCCATTTTTAAGATTTTTAGTCAAAACATCATTGGGAGTCCAAAAATAGATGAAGAGCTTGCAATTCCGGGTGGCAAACGATGCATGCCTGTTCCCTATGGCGAGGCTGAATCAAGCGCTGTAAAATCTGTTAGAGGATTATTGGAAAGAGCTTTTCAATTTCAACTTCTAAAAAATGATGATTCTCTTAAAGGTGCAGAATTGGTCGCACTTGGTAATCAAGAAGTAAAAAATGCACTCTTAGCTGCTTTAAAACAAATTGATTGCTTTTTCGATGGTTCTATGAAAATGTTAAGGCATCGTTTTCTTGATAAGGATGTTCAGCTTCGTTGGGTAGCAGGTGCAGGGTGCAAGATCCTGGAAAGCTCTGAGATTGAAGAATGGATTGAACGTCATCCGACTAATAAAGAATATCGGTCTAAGAAAGTTTTGGAACGATTAGAAAATTATCAGCTCCTAGTCAGAAATATTGTGGATTACAATTTAACCATTCAATTTGTTCAAGAATTATCTGATAGGCTTGGGGTCATTAAAGTCTCTCTAAATTCTGGTGCTTTGAATGCCATTAGACAGGCGATTTGTCCTGGCATAAAAGAAAAAAAGTTCGAGGATGTCGCCATTGCTGAGATAAGGTGTGTGCCGTTAAATCCTGTGACCTATGATTCCCCTGACTTTTTAGAGTATGTGCATTTCTTTCAGGTAAAGCTTCAAAAACCTGCCCTTAACCAAGTCATGGACAGTATTAAGGCTTAAAAGACCTTCTGCGCGAATAGCAAGATTTGTTAATTTATGGGTTCTCGACGATGAGGTTGATCCTGAGTGGTCGTGGAGGTTGAAATGGAATCGTTGATAAACGGGTTTCTTTGTTGCTGGTAATACCGAAATGCAGCGTCTCTATTGCTTTCTGAGTGTCCAAGTTCTGAATTGCTGACTCTTTCTGCAAAAAAATTGCTTCCAATTCCAGATGTCATACTTAACCTGTTTTTTTGCTTAGGTAGTCATCGATGCCTTGTGCAATGCCCCATGCCAATTTTTTCACGTAATCAGGATCGCGTATTTTGTCCATTTCGTCAGCGTTGGTCAAAAATCCCCCTTCAATGAGCACTGCAGGCATTTTTGTTTCTCTGATCACAGCTAGGTTTCCATGCTTGACACCTCTGGATTTCGCACTTGTTGTTTCCAAAACTTTGTCCAGAATCGATTTCCCTAAAGCTTTCGAAGAGGCAGTCCTTCCTTTGTCATCATCCGATTTGTAATAGAAAACTTCTATCCCTTCAGCTTGCGGGCTGGGAGCAGAATTGTAGTGCACTGAAACAAAGATCAGCGGATCTTGCTTATTTGCGATCACTGCCCTTTCATTTAACTGCACGGCAACATCTGAATTGCGGATCATGAAAATTTGGTATCCCATCTGCTCCAGATATCCTTTCACAAGCCTGGCTGTCACAAGGTTCAGCGATTTTTCCATATATTTAGGCTTGAACGGTGAAACAGCTCCCTGGTCTTCACCTCCATGTCCTGCATCCACCACAATTAACCCCTTCCTTAGGACCCTGAAAGGAGGCGGAGGAGTCACTGCCACGGGTTTTTCAAAATCTGGTTCTTTGTAGGGAAGATACACCGGAGGGGTGGGGAGAGCACGCTGAGGAGGAGTATAATAAGTTTCGTATCTCTCATAGCGTTGATCATATCTTGGACGCGCGCAGGAGTTAAAGACAAAAAGCGTGCAAATGAGTAGTACGATATTGACCAATGTCTTGCGATACAACTATACCTTACCTTCGCGAGAGCTCCTCGCAAACTTGTAATGCCACTTTAGCATCATCAAACTCGACAGTTTTGTGAGCAAATATTTGATACGTCTCATGCCCCTTTCCAGCAATTAACACAATGTCGTCAGGTGTCGCAAGGGCAACTGCTTTTTCAATTGCTACTTTGCGATCTACCTCAACAAAATACTTTTTACCTTCAAACCCTTTAACAATGTCTTCGATGATTTTCTCTGGAACTTCTGTGCGTGGATTGTCGGAAGTCACGATCGAAATATCAGACAAAGATTCGCTAACTTGCGCCATTTTGGGACGCTTGCCATGATCGCGATTTCCTCCACATCCGAATACAGTGATGATCCTGCCTTTTTTTAATTCATTTAAACATTGTAAAACATTGGCGAGAGCATCATCTGAGTGGGCAAAGTCTACGTATATTTTCAAGTTCAATGGGTTTGCTACCGGCTGTAAGCGTCCATTGACTGGAGGAATTGTTTTCAATTTTGCTAGAGCTTTTTCCAAGGGAATTCCTTTACAAAGGACTGCTGCTAGGGCTGCTAACGTATTGTAAACATTAAATCTACCCACCAACGGGATTTGACATGGATAGGTTTTATCCTGATATTGGAGTTTAAAGTTTGTTCCTAAAGAAGAGAGTTCGATATCGATCGCTCTTATATCTGCAGAATGCTCTATTCCGTAAGTTAGAATTTGTGCCGTACATCCTTCAGAAATTTTTGAGTGCCACGGACTGTCCACATTAATGACGGCAGTCTTTTTCCACGTTACCTTTTTAGTAGGAACATTTTGGAGTGACTTGAAAAGTTTATTTTTAGCTTTGCAGTATTGTTCCATGGTCCCGTGATAGTCCAGGTGGTCCAACGTAAGATTGGAAAATATTGCAACGTCAAAGTCGATATTGTCGACCCGTCCTTGTTCCAATGCATGAGAAGTGACTTCCATTACAGCTGAGTGGCATCCATGAAGAACCATTTCACGTAACATTTTGTGATTACTTAGAACATCAGGTGTCGTTCTTGTGGCTTGGTATCTTTGTTTCCCAATGATGTATTCAATTGTTCCAATTAAACCTGTAATAGCATCAAGTTCGTTTAAGAGATGCCTTACGATAAATGAAGTTGTAGTCTTACCATTTGTTCCAGTGATTCCAACCATAAAAAGTTCTTCGCTTGGAAACTGGTAATAATAGGAAGCTAATAGTCCCTCAACAACCGCGACATTAGGGTGAATAACTTGCGTCACTTCTTTTAAGGAGGGGTCATAAATGTCAGACAGAACAGCAACAGCGCCGCCAGAAAGTGCTTCTGGAATATAACGTGAGCCATCATCGTTTAAGCCTTTTCTTGCGATAAATAAATTGCCTGGAGCAACTAATTTGGAATTGGAACAAATGCCATTGATCTCGATATCCTTCGAGCCTTTGATCTGAATATTCGGTATTTCTTTAAACAATTTCTTTATTTTCATCGCTTTCCTTATGAGAATTTACTCTTCCCCGGAGTATGCACTGTTATTCCACTTTTGATACATTTCTTGCAATCTTCGAGACTCCATTACCCAATCTGCTTTGTTTGGGTCACATCGGGGATCTCCAGCAGGATACCCAAAGGGATCATCTGGAGCAACGCCTAAATATTCTAATGATCTTCTTGCGATCTCTTTGAAAATCGGAGCAGCGCAGACTCCAGCACGATGTCCATGCCCTACTCCGGGAATATACCCATACTCAGGTTCATCAATTGTTATGAGTAGAATGAATGCAGGGTTCTTTACTGGGGTAAATCCAATAAAAGTACAAATACGACGCTTTCCTCCGTACTGCCCCCCTGTTAATTTTTCTGTAGTTCCAGTTTTGCCAGCTTCAGTGTAACCCCAAATGTCAGCCTTAGTCGCAGATCCTCCCACCTTGGTCGTATACTTTAAAATGGGCACGACTTTTTCTCCAATGTCGGGTGAAAGTACATGCGGGAGATTTTGATTGTTAGTATTATCTAATAAGACTATTTCCTTTCCCTCTGTGTCTTTTTTCACAATTTTTCTAACAAGAGTTGGATTGACGAAGTAACCTCCGTTTAACAATATGGAGTAAGCTCGCAGCAACTGAAAGCTATTGACTTGGATGTTGTACCCAATGGCTAAAGAATAGGGAGTCGCTTTCGACCATTCGGGAGCTCCATTAGGATGATATTTTCCAATAACAGGCAGCATTCCCCTAGATTCTGACTGAAGTTCGATCCCAGTTTTTTCCCCGAAACCGAAAATTTCGTTAAGCGCATGGCGGTACCACTCTGGGCCAAGGCGTTTGATGACTCGTTCAATCAGCCGTGCCATGTAACGATTGGAGGACTTTTGTACTCCCATCAGGAGATTACAATAGTGATGAAATCGCGTGTCAGTTAAAGGTTTGTTTCGTCCAGGAAAGTTTCCATTGGAAGTGTCAATTTTTTCTTCAGGATCAAAAAGTGGAGGTTCTCCTCTTTTCGCGAGTTCTTCGTTCGCGAGGAATGCAATTGTAATAGTAAAAGTTTTCATCACCGACCCAGGTTCTATCGCATCTGTCGCTGCGCGAACACGTGTGTAATCGATCATCACTGGATCATTAAAATAGGCCGTATAGTCCGCAGGATCAAAAAAGGGGTATTGCGCCAGGGCCAAAATTTCTCCTGTCCTAGGATCCATCATCACAGCCCATCCTCCTTTGGCATTGGATTTTTTGACCCCCTTCATGAGCTCTTCTTCAGCAATAGCCTGTAAATATTGATTGATCGTCAAATAGATGTCCGCACCATTTTCAGGCTTGGAGATAATTTCTCCCGTTTCCAAGGAATTTCGCGGTGAACGCATCAACCTTCTTTTTCCTAATTTCCCTTGAAGATAATTGTTAAAATAGAGCTCTAACCCACCTGTAGGTAACGCTTGTTTGGTCACTTCATCTTTTTGCCCTTGCACAGTGTGCAAAATCTGGCCCAACATGTGTCCATAAGGATATGAACGTTGATAGTCGGTTTGGAAAAAAAGAGCATTTTTGGGGATTTTATTTTTTTTTGCGTAGGGAATCCACCATTTCATCACATTGTCATGAGAATCCTTGTCAAGCCACATTGTGAGTTTTCTGCTGCGGCTCTTTTTAAAAAATTGCTTTCTGAAATTGATTCTTTCCTCCACGCTGACATCAAGCATAGCGATCAAGCTTTTAGAGATCTCTTCCTTTTTATTTTCAGGCAATGATTCTGGGTCGACAAAAAGGTGAAATTTTTCGATATCGATGACAAAAGGTTGTGGAGGCTCTACATGTCCTTTTTTTAAGGTATTGTTGGAGTAAAATTTTCCTCGCATGAAGGGTTCTTTGACGGTAAAGAAATGTTGGCGATTAGCCACTTGCACCCACTTTTCATGTTGGACAACCTGAATTTGATAAAACTTGATGATCAAAAGCCCAAAAAGCCCAACAAGTCCTAAAGCTATTCCTAGAAGGCGCAATCCTTTATTTTTTAACATTTTCATTTTTCTGCCCCTGGAGAAGGAATAAGGATAATTTCATTTGTTGAAGGGTGCTTTAAATGGCTGAATTCAGGCTTACGGGCAAGTTCCATTAAATGCAAAGGACTCTCAAAATTATCAATCTCGTAATGTAAACGTTGGTTTTCCTCTTGGATATCTTTGACCTCTTTTGCAAGATCAGGGATAGCCAGCCGCAACTCTGTCACACGATTTAATGCATCGATATAGATGAATAGACATCCCCCTATCGCAGCTATACAGGCCAAGAAAAGGATGAATTTTCCCGAGGACATTGCTTAACCTAATTTTTCGACCGCCCTTAATTTTGCACTTCGGCTGCGAGGATTCTCTTTAATTTCTTTTTCCGAAGGTTCTATAGGCTTTCTGGACAGGATTACTACCTCTGGATTTTTATCCAAGAATATTCCACCAATTCCGGATGTGCTTTCTTTATCGCTTGCAGAATAGCGGAAAAAATTTTTCACAATCCGATCTTCTAAACTGTGAAAGGAAATTACCGCGAGCCTTCCTCCTGGCTTTAATGCTTTCAAAGCTTTAGGCAAGAAAGTTTCAACAACTTCAAGCTCTCGGTTAACCGCGATCCGCAAGGCTTGAAAGACCAAAGTGAGAGGGTGGATTCCTCCAGGTTTATGTCTTTTCACAAGAGTCGATTCTAAAGCTTCGACCAATTCACGGGTAGTATGGATAGCTTTTTCTCGACGAGCTTCAACTAATTTTCGGGCAGCTAGTCGCCAGCGATCTTCCTCCCCGTAATCCCTAAATATACGGGCAAGCTCCCGCTCCTCCCAAGTATTGACAATGATTTCGGCTGTTAAAGAATTACTGGGGTCCATCCTCATGTCGAGAGGACCCTCTTTCATAAAACTGAACCCTTTCTCAGGGCGATCGAGTTGCATAGAGGAGACTCCTAGGTCCACAAGAATCCCATCCAACATAGGTAATTCATAATCAGTGAACTGGGAAAAATTAGCTTGAATAAGCTTTATCTTATTTTCCCAAGGAAGGAGCCTTTTTTTCGCAATTTCTAGAGCTTCAGGATCTTGGTCAATCCCGTATAGCCTTTTTAATTCAGGATGAGCTTTTAAGATAGCTTCGCTGTGTCCTCCTGCACCTAGGGTCCCATCAAGGAAATATTCCAAGGATTTTTCAGCGAAAACCTCTAAGACTTCGGGCATTAGAACGGAATAGTGTGGGGAAGACATGTGGTTCTTTCCTGGGAAAATGAATCTAAAGGATAACTAAAATATAAAAATAAATAAAGATAGTTATATAATTATAGTGAGTTCCTAGATAAGTGCATCTTGAGGCGCATTATGACTACCATTGATAAGCTCGACATTAACGTATATAACCTGTATGCCTTACGCACTAGGATGATCGAACAGATCAACCAGCAGTTGCAATTAGATAAGGCGTCAAGTATACCTCCGCAGACCCTCATTTTGGATATTTATCCCAAAATGACAGAGCTGGATTTGTTGCTGGGGATCGTTCCGGTTGCAACTCCTTGGGCCTATTTTTATCCTCCAAAACGTTTTGAATTCTTACGCCGTTCTCCTTTCTCATTTTTCCGTGTAGCTCCGGCCTTTGGATCTTTGGAAGAACAGGAAGAGGATGAAAGGAAACTCGCATCTATCCATTGTGAGACGCAAGAAGAAGAAAAGGAAAAAGCTGTTATAAGCAATTGCATGAAGAAAATAGATTGGATCAATCAAATGATGTCCTTTATTATTGGCCGTGTGGGTCAATTCTTACAAGGGTAGGCATGGGTAAAATCAAATGGCTAGAATCTCTCGGTTGGACAGAAGACCATCTAGAAGATTTACGCTTTGCAGGGTATGCTTACATCCGCCAGGGTAAATACGATATTGCTTTAAGTTTTTTTGAGGCATTGAATGTTCTTGCGCCGGAGGATTCCTATGATGCGCAAACGCTTGGTGCATTATATCTTCAGTTAAATGAACCTGCTAAAGCTTTGAAGTGTTTTGATCGTGCATTAAAGCTAGAGGGAGACCATGGCCCCACATTGATCAACATGACGAAAGCCTTATTCATGTTGAACAGAAAGGATGAGGCTTTAAAACTTGCAGCTCTTCTACAGAATGATTCCAATCCTTTTATAGCAAATACTGCGAGAGCCCTTATGCTCGCGTATGGTTAAAATCTGTTGAGCTTAACCCTTAAAATTAACCACGGAGTGCACAGAAGACACGGAGAGAACAATGAGGTAAGGAAGACAGAAGTCGGAAGTCAGAAGATGGATTCTGCGCGAAGCGCCCTGGAGTTGCTGTGCCCTATGGCACAGCTCTATAGTAGAGGTTACTTAAGTAGCGCCAAAGTCCTTATGCTTTGGCCCTACGAACTTACTGCTTAGTAAGAGCTGTGCCATTGGGCACAGCTCTCCAGGGCGCTTCGCGCAGATTTCATCTTCTGACTTCCGACTTCTGTCTTCCCTTCCCTTCCGTTTTTCTCCGTGTCCTTCGTGCACTCCGTGGTTAATTTTAAGGTCACCCAACTCACTTTAGAGCTTCCTGAAGCGTCACAACCACTCTATCAACATCCTCAAAGGTCATGTCATAGAAGAGCGGAATTGAAAGAGCAGATTTGTAATAAGTTTCCATGTTCGGAAAATATTCGCTAATATTTCCCATTCGGTTTTTGAAGACGGGATGTTCATATAATGGAATGTAGTGGAGTTGTGTTCCAATTCCTTTAGCTTTAAGCTCATCCATAAATTGGGTTCGCGTTTTGCCGACTGCGGCAAAATCAATTTTTACAACGCAGAGATGATAGGCAGTGTAATCATCAGACTTGTCTGTCATCATTTTGAGATGTTTCATTCCATGTAATTTTTCACGGTAACGCTTGACTAATGCACGACGATGATCAACAAACTGATCCAACCTTTTCAGTTGGGATAATCCTAACGCTGCTTGCATCTCAGTAAAATTGTAATTGCCTGTGATCGCTCTGACTTCATAATACCAAGTTGCAGCAGGCTTACTAATAAAAGGAGATTCCCTTTCTATTCCATTATTGCGGAAAAGTTTTAGTCGATGCCAAAGTTTATCATCATTAGTTGTTACCATTCCACCTTCGCAAGTCGTCATGGTTTTCGCAGGATGAAAACTAAAGATACACATATCGCTATAAGCGCAAGATCCTACTTTTTTTCCATCTTCGTAACTGGAGCCGATTGCATGTGCAGCATCTTCAATGACAACGATATCAGGATTGGCCACTTTAGCTTGGAATAAGCGCATATCTAAAGCGACACCGGCAAAATGGACCGGCGCCACAAAAGCTCTACCTCTTGTGGTTCGAGGTTCTGCATTCCAAAGAAGCTGATCCAAGTTAGCATTTCCTGTATCTAAATCGATATCAACAAAGACAGGAGTTGCTCCAATTTCAAAAGGGTAACCAGCAGTGGCAATAAAAGTATTCGGAGTAGTAATAAGTCGGTCGGAAGATTTCATATCCGCAGCGAAATAGGCAGCCATCAAAGCAGCAGTTCCAGTATTGAAAGCTACTGCATATTTTGCATTGCAGTAAGATGCCATCTCTTTTTCAAAGGTTTCTACTAAAGGACCTCTAGTAATTAAGTCTTGATTAAGAGAAGCAGCGACTCCTTCAATGTCATTGGCGCTTATAGATTGTCGGGCATAAGGGATAAATTTTTCCATATGAGAGTAACATAGCAGATTTCCGTATTCAATTGAAGCACCTATTCGTCCCGCGCCCAAATGGATGGACACAGTGGACGAAGTGGACATAGTGGACGAAGTGGACGGACAAGATAAAGTTATTTTTTTGCATGTCCACTTTGTCCACTATGTCCACTTCGTCCACTATGTCCATCCATTTGGCAAGAAAAAAAATCGTAAGCATGCGTCTTTTGGTTTTTAGAAACTTAGCGTTTAGATCGATTTTTTTTGATAGAATTTACTTGCGATAGAACAATTGGCATGTTAGATTGCCCGTCCGAAACAGCCCCAAACATCGCTGTGGAAACGTTGTTCATAACTTTAACAGGACCGAACTAACATGCTGGCTTGCGACACCTCCGAAGCTTGGACACAATTCTTGTCATTCGTCAAGAAACGCTGCTCCCCGACTGCATTTGGTAATTGGCTTGCGCCGATTAGAGTGATTGAAAGCACAAATGAGGAAATCACCCTCGAAGTTCCTAATATCTTTGTTAAAGAATATTTGCTTTCAAATTACTTAACTGACCTCACTGCTTTTTTGCCCGTTGACGCAAATGGTGAACCGGCAATCAAGTTTATTGTAGCCCCGCCCGTCAGAAAATCTGAACCCCAAAGTCCCACAGTAACGATCGAACAGTCGGTTGTGCAACAAGAGGGTCAGAGTACTGGGTATGAAGTAAAGTTGAATCCAAATTATCGCTTCGATACTTTTATTGAAGGACCTGCGAATCAATTTGTTAAATCTGCCGGAATGGGTGTTGCTACTCGACCTGGACAATCTTATAATCCGCTGTTCATTCATGGCGGTGTTGGATTGGGAAAAACACACATCCTTCATAGTATTGGACATCATATCCAACAGAATCACAAAAAATTAAGAGTGCAATGTATTACAACTGAAGCTTTCATCAACGACTTAGTGGATAATTTACGTAATAAATCGGTCGATAGAATGAAACGTTTCTACCGCTCCGATGTAGATGTATTGTTGGTGGACGATATTCAATTTTTGCAAAACAGGTTGAATTTTGAAGAAGAATTTTGTCATACATTCGAAACCTTAATTAATCAACATAAGCAAATTGTGATCACAAGCGATAAACCTCCTTCCCAACTCAAGCTATCAGAAAGAATGATCGCGCGAATGGAATGGGGGTTGGTTGCTCATATCGGTATTCCAGAGTTGGAAACACGTGTGGCCATTTTGCAGCATAAGGCGGAATTGAAGGGATTGAAAATCCCGAATAAAGTAGCGTTTTTCATTGCAGAACATATTTATAATAACGTCAGACAACTCGAAGGGGCTGTCAATAGGCTAAGCGCGCACTGCAGATTGCTCAATCTTGAGATCACTGAAGATTTTGTTGAAAGAACATTGCGAGAAATGCTCCATCAAAGTCCTTCTCAAAAAATTACTGTAGAACAAATCTTAAAAAGCGTTGCAGCTGTCTTTCAAGTGCGTGTAAGCGACTTGAAAGGAGGCGGACGCACAAAAGAAATAGCACTTCCACGCCAAGTGGCTATGTACCTTGCAAAAGAAATGATCAACGAATCTTTGATCATGCTGGGTACATGGTTTGGCAAAACACACTCCACAATTCTCCATGCCTGCAAAGCCATTGAGAAAAAAGTAGCAAACGACGAAACACTTCGCAGACAAATTGGAATGGTCAAAAGGAATATCGAGAGCTAAATGTCGAAACTTTTTAATAAACGCTCAAATAAGATTGGGGTTCCTCCAGGAACATTACTGCATATAGGAGAGCAGAAGACCCAAAAAATTAAGTTGGGGCTTGTCGACTACAATAAAGAGCGTGTCATTGAAAAGGAGAATGCGACGATTCAAGAATGCCTGGGATGCATGAAGGGGGATGATTCGATCTCTTGGGTGCATGTGGGCGGAGTTCATGATCCGGAGCTGATTGCTACGATAGGAAAGCAGCTAGGATTGCATCCTTTAATGATGGAGGATATTCTCAATACTGGCCAAAGGGCAAAATTGGATGATTACCGCGATACAATTTACATTGTCACACGTTCTTTAAAGTATAATGCTGAAAAGAATGAGGTTGACGATGAGCAGATCAGTATTATTTTAGGTAAGTCATTTGTTTTTTCTTTTACTGAGAGCAGTGATAATCAGTTCAAGGATATCAAGGAAAGGATCAAAAAGCCTTTAAGCCGTTTTAGGGTTTCTGGATCAGATTATTTGATGTACGCCATTATTGATACGATTGTGGACAACTATTTTGTTGTTTTGGAAAAAGTGGACGACTATTTGGAAAAACTGGACGAGTCATTAGTGGACCATCCTGGAAGATCTGTGTTGGCGAAGATTCAAAAGATGAAGCGTGAGATGACTCTTTTGAGAAAATGGATTTGGCCGATGCGGGAAGTTGCGAGCCAGTTGTTGAGGATTGAGTCCCCTTTAATTTCGCAGAGTACGAGGGTTTATTTTAGGGATGTTCACGATCATGCTGTCTATGCGATTGAAACGATAGAAGGTTTTAGGGACATTGTTGGAAATATGATCGATCTCTATTTGTCGAATATTAGTCAGAGGTTGAATGAAATTATCAAGGTTTTGACAATCGTTTCGACCATCTTCGTTCCGTTGACATTCATCAGCAGCGTTTACGGAATGAATTTTGACGTCATGCCGGAACTCCATTGGAAGTACGGTTACCCACTTCTCCTACTTCTGATGCTTCTAGTAGCAGGCGGAATGCTCGCCTTCTTCAAACGGCGCCACTGGCTCGATTAGATATTTACATAGAGACGCAATGTCCTTGAAGAGGAGGTTAAATAACTTTTAGTGACTTTTTTGTCTTTAGATCTCGGGAAACTCTTTTTCTTTGCAAGACTCTAGACTGTGTAAATAGTGGTTTGAGGGGTGGTCGTGAAATTTCTAATTGTTCAGCAGTCCAAATATCGTATTTTTGTTGTAAATTAAGCCAAAATTGAGGGGTTGTGTTAAAGGCTTCTCCCAAGCGTATTGCTATTGCAGCTGTTATTCCAGCTTTTCCTGTTCTAATTTTAAATAAGGTATTTCTTGAAATACCTAAAGTTTCTGCAAGTTCTTGTAAATTCAGATTAAGCGGTTTTATATAAAGTTCATCCAAAATTATCCCTGGATGGTTTGGTTGTCGTTTAAGCATATATACCCTCTAGTGATAGTCAACTAAATCTACATCAAGAACATCGCCTTTCTCAAATCGAAAAATGATGACCCAATTACCATTAACATGAATTGAATACATATCTTTTAATTCCCCTTTAAGACTATGGAAATCAGAGCCTGGAAAATTTACATCTCGCAATTCTTGTGCTGAATCAAGAATATCTAATATCAAGCCAATCTTAAAGGCAAACCTTGGGTTTATACCTACCTTTGTCCGTGTTTTAAAGTATTTTTCAAGTCCTTTGTGACGAAAGGTTTTTATTACCACAAATATCCTTACATTCAATGTAACCTAAAAGGTTACATAAATCAACTACTTTTCAGCAATGTAAATTTAAATTCTATGTACAATTGGGAGAAATGTGATGAAATTATGACTCCAGAACTCCATTGGAAGTGCGGAATGCTCGCCTTCTTCAAACGCCGCCACTGGCTCGATTAAAAAAAGTATCGAACTTTAACTGAAGATTTAACCTAGACTTGTATAGAAAATAAGAACATTCAGAAATTATTGTCTATTTTCTAGCATGACTGCGAGAAGTTGATCTGGGTCGAATTCTTGTGTGGGTGTTTCGGGTCGAACCGGTGCTAATAGAGTCACTTGCCGGGTTGTTGCTGCTGGGGGTTTGCGTATCACTGAGGGTTTTGAATTATAGAACTTCAAAATTAAATCGCATAGCTCCGGTTGTTCCGAATACATTGCAAAAGCTAATCCCCGAGTCGTTTCAACATTTTTAAGATGCTTTAAGTAAATGCCAACAATTTTAGGTTGGATCATTAAAACTGTGTAATTTCTTTCATTCCATATCCTAGTCACTTGATTGCAAATCTTTGTCTCTTTCTTTGGCTCAAAATGAGTTGTTAGAGCGCATAGGATACTAGGACTGATGAGTTGATGGGAAACGCCTGTAGTCATAAGACTTTATTGCCTTTCATATTTTGCGATCTAAAATGATATATCATTTAATCGTATAATGTAATTGAAATCCTACTGTTGTTTGATAATTTAAAATTTATTTATAGATGGGGAAAAGTTTGAGGATTTATGAAACATGAATATGGTGATGTAAATGGAATTAGAATTCACTATGTAGCTGAGGGTGATGGACCTTTATTACTGCTACTACACGGGTTTCCTCAGTTTTGGTGGGCTTGGCGCAAGATTATCCCTCAGCTTTCAAACAACTTTAAGGTAGTGGTTCCAGATTTAAGAGGTTATGGAGGAACTGACAAACCTCAAAATGTTTCCGATTACAAACTGAGCACCATGGCAGATGATGTTGTCGGGTTAATTAAACACTTGGGCTATTCCCAAGCTTTCATCGCTGGACACGATTGGGGTGGGGCAATTGGCTGGGAGTTAGCTTTGACTCACCCGAAGATTGTAGAAAAGCTGGTCACAATCAATGCTCCCCATCCAGCTAAGTTTGCTAAAGCTATTAGATCCAATTACAAACAAATGGGTAGAAGCTGGTATATGTTTTTTGCTCAAATTCCCAAACTTCCAGAATACTTGATAGGTCTAAGAACTGATAAGTTCCTTAAAGGAATTTTCCGAGGACAAGCAGTGAACAAAGAGGTCTTTCCCAACGATGTCTTACAGAGATATACAGATGAGTATAATAAACCTGGAGTCATCCCTGCTTCGATGAATTATTATCGTGCAGCTTTCAGAAATGCAAATTCTCCCTCTTCAAAATTACCTATTTCGGTTCCAACGCTGATCATTTGGGGTGAACAAGATACAGCTTTGAGTAAAGAGCTGACCTTCGACATGGACAAATTTTTTAGCGCCCCTTTCAAGATTGAATATTTGCCGGATAGCAGTCACTGGGTTTTGGATGACAAACCCGACAAAGTGGCAGAGCTACTTAACAATTTCTTCAGCAAGATAACAGAATAGACAAGCTTTCCTAAGGCAAGATGTTTATAAGCAAGCTTCGAAGCATTTCCGCAGGCGTGGAGTGCGGTAGCGGAGCGAATGCGGAGCTACCGCCATGCGTTGAAAGATGAACTTTTTAACTTACAAATGAAGTAACAAGCTTATCACTTAACGCATGGCGGTAGCTCCGCATTCGCTCCACTACCGCACTCCACGCCTGCGGAAACGCTCCGAAACTTGCTAATCAACGCTTGCCTTTGGAAAAGCTGCTATCCTGTTTGTTTTATCTTTGTTCCCCTATCTTGCCCATCCTGTTTAATTAGGGTTTTTGGTAATGTCGGGATTGTAAATCATTTTTTGAGGATTAAATGGAATCGGAAACAGCAGATACAATGCCAAGTTATTTCTTTTGGCGACGTATACAATCTTTAGCCGGATTAGGGATTGTCCTTTTTTTGATGGAGCATTTGCTAACGAACTCGCAGGCAGCACTTTGGCTAGGGGAAGATGGACGGGGTTTTATTGATGGAGCCAACTGGATCAATTCTTTACCGTATATCCATGTTCTTGAATGGTTGCTCGTTGGTATTCCTATTATCGTCCATGCTGCCTGGGGGATCGTTTACCTCCGTGACGCCAACTACAATTCCTTTCCCACAGATGGTTCAAAACCTTCATTACCGATGTATTCTCGCAACCATGCGTATACTTGGCAAAGAATTACCTCCTACATGTTATTAATTGGCATTGCCTTGCACGTTTACAACATGCGCGTCCTGCACTACCCTGAAATCGCGCAGATCGGAGAACAAAAAAGCTACTTTGTAAAACTCTCCTTGGATCCTGGACTTACCACCCTTTCAGAACGGCTGGGATTCAAAGTGCTAAACCCACAGCAAGTCCAACAGGAAGCGGCTGGGATTCCACAAACTGCTCCTCAAACAAATGATCCATTGAACAATCAACATGTGCTTCAGCTGCAGAAGTGGGGCAAGGCTCTGACTGCACGACAGTTATCTGATGGAGAAGGAATTGCTATCACAAAAGATTTTGGAACAGCTGAGCTTTTAGTTGTCCGTGAAAATTTTAAGCACTGGTGGATTATCATTTTATATACAATATTTGTCCTTGCAGCAGTTTTCCATGCTTTTAACGGCCTGTGGACCTTTTTAATTACATGGGGGATCATTCTCACAGTAACTGCTCAAAGGATCATGTTGAATATCACGACAGTTCTGATGGTGTTATTCGGATTATTAGGCCTTTCCGCAATTTGGCTGACCTACTGGGTTAATTTAAAAAGTTAGAGGAATCGATGACACACGTGAAAGCTCAAAAGGAAGTAATTGTTGTAGGTGGAGGTCTTGCTGGTCTTGCAGCAACCATGAAGCTTGCGGAAAATGGATGTAAAGTAAAGTTAATCTCTGTCACAAAGGTCAAGCGTTCACATTCTGTATGTGCACAGGGAGGCATAAATGCAGCTATTAACTCCATGGGTGAAGAGGATTCCCCTATCATCCATGCTTACGATACAATCAAGGGCGGAGACTTTTTAGGCGACCAACCTCCAATTCTAGAGATGTGCATGGCGGGTCCAGCGATCATTTATATGATGGATCGTTTTGGATGCACTTTTAATAGGACTCCAGAAGGTTATTTAGATTTTCGACGTTTCGGAGGTACCTTATACAATCGTACAGCTTTTTGTGGTGCATCTACGGGTCAGCAATTACTTTATTCTTTGGATGAACAGGTACGCCGCTATGAAGTGAAGGGTTTGGTTGAAAAATTTGAGAACCATGAGTTCATGCGTCTATGTGTCGATGATGGTGGGGTGGCCCGTGGCATTATTGTCATGGACTTATTCAACCTTAAATTAGGCATCATGAAAGCTGATGCTGTTGTCATCGCAACAGGTGGATTAGGGCTGCTCTTTAGAAAATCAACAAATTCCACATTCTGCACAGGGGCTGCAAATGGCCGTTTGTATATGCAAGGAATGCATTATGCGAATGGTGAATTTATCCAGATCCATCCAACGGCTATTCCTGGCGCGGACAAATTGCGTCTGATGTCTGAATCAGCTCGCGGCGAGGGAGGCCGGATCTGGGTTTATGGCGATTCCACAAAGAGTATTGTCGGTCCAGATGGGAAAACAGTTCAATGTGGGGTCACGGGGGAACCTTGGTACTTTTTGGAAGAACTTTATCCAGCTTTTGGAAACTTAGTCCCACGCGATATAGGCGCTCGGGAGATCTTGCGAATTTGTGAAATGGGAATGGGAATTGATGGGCAGATGCAAGTGTACTTAGATGTGAGCCATCTTTCTGAAGAAAAGAAGAAAAAGCTCGCATCGATTCTTGAGATCTATCAAAAATTCACTGGTGAAGATCCACGCAAAGTTCCGATGAAGATTTTCCCCGCTGTTCATTATACTATGGGTGGTGCTTGGGTTGATTGGCCTGCTGCTGATGATCCTGACAGGGATACACGCTATCGTCAAATGACTAATATTCCAGGATGTTTTAACGTTGGGGAATCGGAATTTGAATACCATGGAGCAAACCGTCTGGGGGCAAATTCTCTATTAGCTTGCATTTTTGCTGGACTTACTGTTGGAAATGAAGTTCCAAATTACATATCAACTTTATCAAAGTCCTCCAATCAAATTTCTGAACAAATTTTTGAGCGTGCATTGAAAGACGAAATCATGCTCAAGGACAATTTGATGAATAGAAATGGCCCGGAAAATGTGTTTCAGCTGCATGATGAGATCTCAACATGGTTGGTCAATGACCTTACTGTGAAAAGGAACAACAAAGATTTAGAAAGGCTTTTAAATAAGCTCAAACAAACGAAAGAGCGGTACCAGAGAATATCCTTAGCGGATAAAACCCCTTTTGCAAATCAAACCTATGCATTCGCAAATCAGTTTGGAGCTATGCTTGAGATTGCAATGGTCATTTGCAAAGGAGCTTTACTCAGAAATGAATCACGCGGGGCACATTATAAGTCAGACTTCCCCAATCGCGATGACGAACACTGGTTGAAAACGACAGTCGCCCAATATGACAAAAACACGGATGAACCGATCATTAGCTATAGAAAGGTGGATACGCGGTATCATGACCCTATTCCTAGAGATTATACTAAAGCAAAAAAAGTATTGCCTGAGCTTCATAACGTACCTAAAAATATAAGGCTCCCGATATGAGCAAAACCTATATTTTAAAGATTTACCGTGGACATCCAGGAAATCAATACTGGGAAGAGTTTGAGATTCCACTGGTTCCCTTTTCTAATGTCATCACTGGGTTGATGGAGATTCAAAAAAATCCTGTCAATCGCAAAGGTGAACCTGTCGAGCCAGTTGTTTGGGAACAAGGGTGTTTAGAAGAAGTTTGCGGCTCATGTTCGATGCTAATCAATGGCTACCCGCGCCAGGCTTGCACAGCATTAATCAGTAGGATCATTGAGGAAACTGGAAGTGATGTCATTACCCTGGCACCTTTTACAAAATTTCCTTTAGTCAGGGATCTTATTGTCGATCGCAGCAGGATGTTTGAAAACCTTAAGAAGGTGCATGGTTGGATCGATGTCGATGGCCTTTATGACAAAGGACCTGGGCCAAAGATAAGCCCTAAGACGCAAGAGATCATGTACACTTTGTCAACTTGTATGACTTGTGGGTGCTGCGTTGAAGCATGTCCTCAAGCCTCTGTAAATAATTCTTTCGTGGGACCTCAAATTTTTGCTCAAGTCAGGCTCTTTAATGACCATCCAACAGGAAAGGTTTTAAAGGCAGAGAGACTTCGTGCCGTCATGGGCAAGGGGGGGATCAGCGATTGTGGAAGTGACCAGAACTGTGTTAGAGTATGTCCTAAACATATTCCTTTAACAGATGCAATCGCAGCAATTTATAGAGATGTGACCTTGCAGTCCTTAAAGGATCTATTTAGCTTCCCCGATCGAGAACAATGACAGGGAACAGAGAAAATTAACCACGGAGTACACGGAGTGCACGGAGAAAGAATTAGAGTAAGGTAAAAAGCTTTTTCATTACCCTTTATTTTTTGTTTTTCTCCATGTACTCCGTGGTTAATTTTTAGGGTGAGAGTAATGAAATATCCCTGCCTATCCTGTTAAATTGTTCCCTGTGCTACTTTGGTAAAAATAAATATGAGTTTTAAGACCGAACAGCTTCCCAAAACTGCCTTGCTGCTCATTTTAGCGGTGAAGTCATTTGCTATTCTGATGCTGATCCTCTATGGAATTATTCATCTCGGCCCGGATGAGGCACAATATTGGACTTGGAGTCGAAATCTTGATTGGGGTTACTATAGCAAGCCTCCAGGTATTGCTTGGCAAATATGGCTGGGAACCCAAGCGTTTGGGCAAACAGAATTGGGTGTTAGGATTGGTGCCGTTGCCATATCCATTTTAATAACATTTGCTGTTTACTATTTAGCACGCTCTTGTGGACTTTCAGAAAAGCACGCAGCGTGGGGCGCTATTATTATGGCTTTGGCTCCATTAGGGATCTTATCTTCGTTGTTTGCGATTACGGACGGCGGGATGGTCCTATTTTGGACGCTAGCACTTGCATTTACTGTTCAACGAAGAGAGCCTAATGATTTAGTCATAGGTCTGCTTATCGCTTGCGGAGCCTTATTTAAATGGCCCATCTATTTCTTTTGGCTGATTCGATTGTTATGGGGAGGGTTTAATCCCCCCGTCATTTCAAAAAAACTGATTTTAGGTGTTCTCATTTCATTGCTTGGCTTGATCCCTTCGATTATCTGGAATTATTCCCATGACTGGGTGACATTTAAGCATGTGTATTTTACGTTATTTACGGGTGAATTACATCACGTAGAGCATCCAGGGCCAGGGAGTGGAAATCCTTTTGAATTTTTGGGTGCCCAAGCAGCCTTGCTATCGCCGATATTTTTTATTTTTCTTTTAATTTCGTTGAAGCACATGTTGACAAGGAAAAATGAGATCCCTTTTCCAGTTTGGTTTTGCGGATTTACATCCTTGGTAATTATAACAGGTGCACTGTTGCTTTCTTTGACCAAAAAACTTCAGGGAAATTGGATTGTTTTCGCTTATCCTGGAGCTATGGTTTGGATTGCCTACTATGCGATTGAAAAGTTCAGGCACTCACATGCATGGCTATCTTTTGGAGCTATTGTAGGGGTTTTACTCTGTATATTCATATTATTACTTCCCAATATACAATCGATCCCGCTTTTTGAAGATCTCCGCATTCCTTACAGGATAAATCCGTTTAGGCATAATTTAGGATGGGAAAAAATTGCACCTGCTTTAAAAAATGCAGGCTATGATCCCAATAAAGATTTTCTTTTTTCTGATAAATACCAAACAACAAGCATTTTGAGCTTTTACGGTCCTGAGCAGAAGCAGGCGTATTTTCTAAATTTGCAGGGGACCCGGCTTAACCAATTTTCTTTTTGGCCGGGGATGGAAAACGAAATTGGCAAAACAGGATTTTTTGTATTTGCGGAGAATGTTCCAAAAGGCAAAAAAAATGTCGAGGATGCTGCTGGGAAATATTTGGAAATATTAAAGCCTTACTTTAGCGAGGTCATTATTAAAGGACCTTATCCACTATTTAAAGCCTATGGCGGCACAGTCAAAGAGGCTTGGATCTTTGAAGGCATTGACTACAATGGTAAGGTTCCTCCCTCCATCAATAAGTACTGAATTTTATTGCTCGCGCTCTGTCTCGATTTTAGCATTTTTTGCTACAAAATATTGAAGTTTGAATACTTAGGAATTTAGAAGACAGAATCCAGAATTCAGAAGACTATTTGAAGTTTTTTCCTGCATTAGTGCTGTAATGCTAATGTTAGGCATGCAATATTCTGGCTTCCGAATTCTGACTTCCGACTTCCCCAAAAATGCTAAAGTCGAGTCTTCAATCTTGCGCCTACATGGGTTTATTGGGAGGACTCCAAGGAGAAACAATTGACATCATGGATTTAAAATCATCGGTAAAATTTGCGTAAACATTATTTTCGACTAAGCTTTGGAAAATATAAGCAGCAAGTTGCTTTTCACCTGTTTTAAGGATACCTTTGATTAAAACATTAGCTAAATGTACACGTTTTTTATTAAATTCATTTTGAGTGAAACTAAAATGAAGCAAGATTGAAAAGTAGATAAGCAGTTTACCAGATTTATCAGTGATGTAAGATGATATTTCAAAAGAATGCTTTAGCAGCTTTTCCACGAGATTTAAATATAATGAAAGGTCTTCATCAAACCCAGAATTCTTGGCTACAAGTACAGCAAGGTTAATAGTCGTTATGCATAATCTGTACCTTTCAACAACATTTAGAGTATTCCTATTCACTTCTAAAATACTTTCTAATGTTATTAAAAAATGAAGAGTTGATGCTAGGTTAGATCCCATCAATAGGGCACCTGTAATCTCATCAGGCTGAAAAAATTTACCTCTTAAAAGACGATCTCCAATTTCATCGTAAATAAATTTCCCTTCATACTTCGCTAAAGGGAAACATTTCAAAATTTCATAAAATTTCAAAAAACAATTGTGCCGTATTAAAGGTTCTTTATTTAGCCATCGTTCAACACCTCTTTTAAGCATTGCATAGGCTTTTACTGCAGAGGAGTGTGTTGTAATCGCAGTTTTTTTTTCTTTTTTGAGCCCTTCATGAATATGACTTAAGAAGTTAAAGATCACTTCACAACTTTCCTTATTAGATTTTGAAAATGACTCAAATTCATCACTTTCAATCCAACAACCATATCTAAAAATTAAGTGTTCTTTGTTTTCGAATAATCCTTTTTTAATTGCCAACTGCAATAAAGCAATAATATTATTTCTGTGAACATCAGCATCTTTTTGGCTGTTATTAATGCAAACAGAAAAGATTAGAAATCTTATGCTGTCCCTTAAAATATCGTCAGTTCCACCAGAATGATTAAGAATAAGCTGATATAAGTTCGCATAAACAAAATTAATTATGGATTTGGTTGCTTCATCGTACAAATTTTCCGCTGAAAGAATTCTATTAATCAATGAGGTGCAAAAGGACTTTATTTTTTGATAACACTCTAAGGCTTTATGTTCCCCTGTAACAAATAGGAAAGTTTTTTGATCCGAATTATAGGAACTTTCCTTTGGTATTAAATGCTCAGGAAGAACAAAACTATCCAAATCTTGAGGTTTTGAAGCGGGTGGATTTAGAACATTTAAATAATACGCATGGAATCTTGACAAGGTTTCAACAAAATGCTCTGACGCCTTATGGACAAAAAACAGATCAGAGAGCATAGGACCAAGGAGATTTACACAAGACTCAACATTAGCACCAGGTAGATGGAAAGTTTTGAACAGAAAATTTGCATAAGCTAGACAAACAGATAAGGTTTTCTTTTTTTCATACAGTTCTTTGAACGCTATCAAGAGTTTGTCGTAGTACTTCTTAATTTCCTTGGGCGATAGATGCCCATTTTGGATTAGTGTGAGATAGCATTTGGCACACCGTATAATTATGCTTTTGCGACCACTGGAAATTTCTTTATCTAAGAAAGCTAAAAGGGCATCTCTTCTAGGAAAAATTTTAGATTTAGAAAGATCGTGAAGAAGATTTAAAAGTAGCCTTCGCAAATTTTTATCTTGGAGATGATTCAAACTGTGAATTGCAAAAGCGACATATTCATGAGGTATTTGTCGAACTGTCATCTTTTTAAGGAAGGCTAGGATTACTGATCTATCCACTTTCGAATTTTCATTAACCTTCTTAAACACAGAGCGAAATAACTTAGTTCCGTTCTCATCGAAAAAAATATTTCCGCAGTGCTTATAGATCTTTGTGACAATTCGCAGGGCAACTCTTGGAGCATTTTCATTGTTACATTGGTTTAGGATTGCTATAAGTTTTAAGTCTCTTTGAAAATCGCTGTCGTTGTATTCGCGATAGGAAATCAGTTTGAACTTTATTAAATGGATGTACCAATTGTAGAGAGATAATCCTCTATCATTAATTTTGCTTGTTTGGCTATTCAATTGTTCAATAGCTCCATGCATTACAGCTAAGGATAGATCTCTCAATCTTTCATCGTCATTATTAAAGACTTGCTGCACCTTTTGGAATTTATCTAGAATATCCAATAATGAACTGCTTTTTAGAGCTCTAGCTCTTGAGATAACTGTTTCCCAAACAGCTTGTCGAATTTGTTGATCTTTTTGAAAAGTGGGATTTGCATCCACTTTCAGTAGGAGGTAATAAACTCTATCGATCGTTTCAGGCTTTTCTACATGCTTTAAAAATGGAAGTAATTCGGCCCAACACCTTTCATCGCAGATTATATAAGCTTCAAATAGGGAAATGACCCTTTCAACATTTGAAGGGCTGCTTTGAATAAGTTTGTATAATAGAGGTATGTAATCAAAATCATTTGATAAGGCTTGAAAGGTTTCAGAGTAGATATACATCAATCCAAAAGCTTCATCGAAATTTCTAGCTAGAAGGTTTTCTTCAATAAGTATAACAATCTGTTTTAGCAAATATTTTTGATAAGGGTAATTTGTAACTTGGAGAAAATTAATGAGCTCTTTCTTTAATTGAACCCTATTTTTTAGATCGGCATGGAAAAATATTGTGAACAAAGTTTTATGGAATCGATTTCGTTGTGTTTTCTGTAGCCTTTCTTCAATCTCTCCTAATAATTCAAGCAATTCAAGATCATGCCCTGTATCATATTTAATGAGGTATTGCGTGATGATCTCATATCCTTCTATAGGATTCGCAAATCCTGCGCGTATCACCCCTACAATATAGGCAAAGGGATCGACTATAGGAAAATCCACTAAGTCATTAATCATTTGTTGAAAAGTATTCTGTAGCCGTGACTGAAATGGCTTTGGCATCTGCTTAATTACATCTGGATTGTCATGAATAAACTGGGCAAAATTATTGAACATTGTTGTGATTTTGGGATGCCCAGGAAATCGTTGCAGAAGGTTGTGATCTAGTAACAGTTTACTGAAGTAATCGACATTTTCAATGGTGCATTTTTCTTGAGAACAAATTTCTAGAAATAAACCTTCCGCGGCCTTCACTTTGGATGCAGCAAGAATTAAGGCCCACTCAGCTTGTAGATGGGGTCTTTTTAGATTTATGTCTTTAATAAGGGGTTTGCACCGATCTAAGAAAGTGCGGAGCTCCCTAAATGGAGAGCGTTCAAGCAAACGATCAAATTCTTTATGGATTGCTATCCTTTCTTCAACTGAACCTGTGCTTAGAATAAGATCAGGATAATGCTGAACTAAAAGTCTATAAAGTTTCGGAGGCGCTCCAACTATATCTAAAGCAGAGGATAGGTAGCTGGCAAGCTTATAATTTTTTCCTTCCCGAAGTAAAAATTCTACAGAATTGGTAAGGCAATCTACATCGACGCTAGCCTTTGACCAAAATTCCCTGCATTGAGTTTCTTGAGATAGATCAGTAGGAGCCAATGACCGCGATCTATCAATTTCTTCTATACAGGGCAGCGCTTCTTTTGAGCTTAATTGCGGATTAACTTTCAGCGCTATTCTTCTTGCTTTTTGTGTTTTTGGGTTCACAAAAAATATTTCGATGGCACTTTCAGGGTGTGAACTAGAAAATTTGAAATTGCCTCTATTCTTTACTGGACGAGTCATTTCAAGAAGGATATATAATTTTAACTGATTTATCAGCTCTTCTAGAGTGACATTTTCCTTTAAAATCTGCTTTAAAATAATATCAAGGATTGGGATATTTTCTTGTAAAAAAGACTTATCAGGTTGAGAAACCTTTAAATGCTCAATCCACAAAAGCAATTCTTTTAATGAATTTTGCACATACTTTGTAAAATAGCTAAGTTCATCGGGTTCAATTTTATCTGTAAGGGCATTATAGAAAGAAATGAACAACAAGATAGCATCATAAGGATTGCTTCCGTGATGGTGCTTAATGAGGTCTAACCAAATTTGATTACAAAAGTAGACGCCCTTATCTGAGCATGAGGGAACTCCATCTATCGCTCTTTTAAGCAGTTTCGATTCTGCTCCTTCCTGAACAAGATTATAAGAGCGTAATTCGAGAGATTTGTAGATTCCCCAACCTTTTTCATTTACCTCTTCAACATTAGGAATGTAAAGCTTTCTAGTACACCTTGAGAGGATGAAATTCCACCCTTTTTGAAAATCAGATTCCAATTTTGGCTCTTGCAGCCACCCCAAATCGTACACTATAACTTTTAAAGCATCTCTCCCAGCAAAAAATTTTCTAGCCATGCCTGAGTGAAATAAAAAATCATACTGAATCTCAAAAAATGGATTTCTGTTACTTACACTGACAATCAATCCTGGTTGTGAAGGAGCGCCTATTCTACCTAAATTGTCAAAGGCGCAATTTTCAGTTATTCCAGCATGGTTCAACCCTGGAGTAATAGAAGCAATGTAATAGACCATTTGGTTTCTCAACCAATCTCTAGCATTTGCAGTCAAACTGGGCATGTAAAATCTAAAATCAATGTCTCCACATGGAGATGAGAGCTCTTCATCAAGTGCTTTTTGAAGTTCGGTGGTGAAAACTTCTGAAATATTCACACTTGTATTGTTCATTCTTTCGTATCTGACGAGAAGCTTTTGAATGGATGCTTTGAAATAGTGCCAATCCAAGAATGAAGCAACTTTGCCCCCTACAATTTCAATACTTTTAATGAATGTTATCTCAGATTGTGCACAATGCATAACCAGATTCCCGAGAAAATGAGCTAATGGGAATTGTGCTACAAATTCCTTTCCATCTTGTGTGGGCTTATATTTGATTGTTATTATCTCAGTTGAGATGAATCTTTTTATTCTTTCAGATACATGTTTGAGTTGGGGTAACTCAAGATCTTTGTAATTTTCAGTTAGTAGACCATTTTTATCGATGATTCCAAGATCTAAAAGTTTAAGGAAAACCCTTTCATAGGCAGTTATCCAATTCCCTTGATTTTCGACAGGTTTTACATCGATTGAAGACGTAGGTTGCACTGTAATGGGTGACGAGAATGGGACAATCCCATGGATTCTTCTTCCACTTCCTGAGGCGATTGCTGGTTGCATATTACTTTAATAATTTTATTCGTGCTTCATAATCTAGAAACAATTGAGAGTGATTAGCATACATATTGTATCCATCCCTTACCGTTGCAACATTATATGCTATTTTTACATGTAGAGGATTGGATAGAACAATTAATGCATTGAGCCATTTGCTCATGCATTTAATTTTTTCAGCTGCCTGTGCTTGAGAGCATTGATTTACAATAAGCCCCTTGAGCACGATACTAAAGCATGATGTGACATCTGCAGATTTATCAGGGAAATCCTTTATAAATGAACAACAAATATCCATCAAACGATCAAATGAGTCCCAGTAAGTTTTCAAAAAGAGCTTTGAAATTTCTAAATTATCACAATTATCGATAATTTTTAGTAAATTGTTTACAAAAGTTTTTCTGACGTCAAAAGTACACTTTGCGCTGTTACTATTGAATGAAGAAAGTGTGGAAGTGAAAAAAGCGCAAGCCGTTTTCGCGTTAGTTTCAGAGAACTTTTTTTCATTCGAAAGAAATTTGTGATTTTCAGGGAAAATCATGCTATAAAGGATTTGAACTAAATTGTTATCAACGATTGTTTCAAAGGGTATTTTCACAAAAGCCTCTAAAATCCTTTGGTAACATTTAAATCTTATCTCACCCTCAGATATTAGAATCAGATATTGCACGTTCTTTATAATTTGAATTGCATGAACTAAACATTTATATGGGTTTGTGGGACTCCAAGAAAGAACCTTCTCAACAACCCTATAGAGTATTTCAGCTTGTTCAGTAATGGCTATTTTGACTCCTGCCTTTTTGCACCCAACAAAGAACGCTAGTTCAGAAGCTTCTCTACAATGGCCTTCAAATATATTATTAGTATGAGCAGTAAAGATAAGATTTTTGCAATTTGCTATATGCTTTTCATATAGACTAGAGGAAGGATGAAGGGATTGAACAAAATCATACATCATTTCCACAATATCTTTTTTCTTATCTTTGAAAATTTCAATAAAAGTTAATAAGTTATAAAGTGCGAAATCTCTAAAGTAAGCCGTGGTTTTGGTATCAGACTTGTTTTTCAAAACTAGCTTTAATAGCCTTTTTAAAAAGAGGATATATCCACTTTCCTGAGCATCCCTTATTCTTGAGCCCGATTTCTCATATACAGACACCACAGGCATTGTAGTATCCACTTCTATGCTAGTGTTCTTATTAAATGTAATTTGGTAGGATAAATCCCTAAGAAAAGGCGTTTCATCAACATAATAGTTCATCTTGTCTTTGGAATCTTTAGGATTATAGAGAACAGCTTCAGCTAATTTTCTAAGATATCCCCCAAAAAGCTTCGTGTTGTTGAACTTAGAAACTAATTGAACTAATGGCTCAAAAGCGGTGAGAGCGATGACTCGAAGTGTTTCTGTATGGGATTCGACTTCTGCCCATCTGATAAGATAATTTAGGTACCACTGACAACTTTCAATAGAGGGGCTGCGAGAGTAGACAGCTAAAATTTTCTCGCCAAATCTACTGCGTAAAGTTGTAATCGCTTTGTGATCGAGAAAGTTCTTCCAGAAAGTATCAATAAGAAAATTTTTAAACTCCTTTAACTGCTCTTTGTTAGCTACTGGAAGCCCTTTCAGGTATACTTTAACGTAAATTTCTTTGGATGGAAGATTGACTTTGTTTGTCTCATTATTGGCATGTTCAACTATAAATGTATTGAGGAGCAATATTGCTTCACAATTTACTTGCTCAGAGAATTCTAAAGAGCCTTCTACTGCAAATTTTATCAGAGCCTCATATGCTACATGCTTATGTAAAACCTTTAATAAACATGTCAGAGAGTCATTGATATCATTATCTTCTTTAAATTGTTCTAATTTCTTGAGTAGAATCCGAATATGCTCAAATGACTCACCTTTTGGAATATCTTGAGGACGATTTTCTTGATAAAATTCTAGGACGAGTGAAAGAGCTCTCCAAAGTTTGCTCTGCCTTGTATCACTTACAAGGCGTTTAATTCTAAATAATTTTAAATCACGGTTTTCCGTGTCTGTTGATAAGGGAATTAAAGTATCCAGCAAGGCAATAAAGTTATCTTTTTGCGTATCGTCAAATTTTTCATCATTCTTATTTCTTAAAACTTCTAAAATCTTTCGAAGATACTCAGCGTAATAATTTCCAGTTTGTGTTTTGAAGTAAGGTTTAAAGAAGTTTAAGTCCCCACAAAAATCCAGCAAAGAGTCAGCGTTTTGTTCAATTAAAACATCCAAGATACATTTAAGTATTCTACTGTAAGCAAGCGCGCTACCTTTCAATAAATCTTGAGGAACAATAGCATTTTTAAAGCACTTCAATGCTTCTTGCACATTTTCCATTTTTCTTGATTTTGCAATTGCCTTGAAAAGGATGTACCAAGCTTTCCCGTCAGTATAACTACACTGCTCGAATAAACTTAATAAGCCTGCTTGGCAACCTTCGTCTTCGATAATACTCAATGGAAGGGTTCTTAAACGCTCTTGAATGTCTGTTTTTTCAGGAGAATACTGTTTTAAAAGATTTAGAATTTCGACTGCTCTATTCCATTTATTCGTTTTAATAAGTGCATCCACAAGCCTTATCCCAATTTTCTTCAAATCTTCTTTGGGTAGCTTTGTGCAGTTTCTAAAAACCAACTCTAGTGCAAATAGTCCACTATCAGAACAGTCCCAATCCGGACTACGCTCATTTTGGACCATTTCTGTTGAGATTTCAGCAACAATCTCTTTTGTAAAATGGAGCCCCTCACTTGATTTACTTGAAGAATAGAATAATGTTGTTTTGGCAAGAGCAGCAAACCATATTTCCTTATATTCTGAAGCTGACTTTGCACATACCAAAGCGGATTTGACTTTGTGATTAAATAATTCAGGGAACATTACTCCTTGTCCGCTAACGAAAACCCTTTCTAACTGTTCAAGAAGGATTGCTCTTTGGCTAGGCTTAAAGGTAAACAGAAGCTCACCTGAATACCTAAGTAATAACAACTGTTTTCTAGGTTTAGAGGTTGATTCTGCAGCGAGCAATAAAAGTTCATAGCCTAATTGTCTTTTAGCTTCGTCTCCTTTAAGCATCGATTCGATAGAGTCAAAATTATCAGTGGAGTGTTGAAAAACTTTCTTGGGATTAAAGGCTGTAAATGCTCTGGCAGTGGAATATACAGTCGGTGTGATCTTTGAATTTTGTTGGGATAAATGTTTTATAGCCTCAGCTAAAGAGTAAGGCGCGCGCAAGGTATAGGTAGATTTATTAATACTAGAAATAATTTCAATTTCGTCGTTGATGATTCTAGTTTTTAAGTTAATAGCTGTTGACTCTGAGGGGGATTCAAGATGAAGATAGGCCAGAATCGTCAGAGAAGCCATTGCATCTTTAGGAGACATTCCCTCTTTTATGATTCCTCTAGCTATTTCTTTGAGGATCGGATGATCTGCTGCAGTTGGAATTTCTAAAGTCTTCATATATTTCGTCGCTTCATCGACAAAGTATTTAAGTTCGTCTGGCTTTAGGACTTTCTCAAGCGCATTGTAGTATCGAATGTAGAGGAGCGCAGCATCGATGGCACGACTTTGATGGTGATTTACAAGATTAGCTTTAAGATTGTCTGCAAAAAATTTGCCTTTATCTCTTTCTATTAACTTTAATGTTCTATTCAATAATGCAGTCTCTTGACTTTTGTCAAAGCAACGATAACCTTTTGTGCATAAACTTTGTAGAACACCCCATCCACGTTCATTGATCGTTTCTATTTCCCGGATACCGACTCTTCTTGTAAAACGATCTAGAACGAACTGGCAGCCATCTAAAACAGTAGATTTAGGAACATATTTTAGAGAGGAATATACCATGGGCCCTAATGAGATGCTCAGGGCATCTCTGTCAAAAAGATGTGTACGTCCAGCTTGAACAAAGTTAATATCTACTTTGAGCTCACTGTCTTTCGAACGATTGCTTATGCTCATGACAAAAAATTGTTCCTGGCCGTTCACATTTTTAGCATTCACTAACATATTGCTATAGGCTTCTGCGAATTTTGGAACTGACTTTTTTTGCAAAGAAGCGATTTGGAGAAGGAGGGCGATCTGAGCTTTCTTTATTTCTTCTCTTGTATGTGCATCGGCATTTCTCATCCAAACACGGATATCAATATCTTTCGGATATTGTGAAAGTTCAGGCTTGATGGCTTCAATAAGTTCATTGGGAAGGAGTTTAAGGATTTGTATAGAATTTCCAGTTGCGACTCGGTAATTTGTCGAAATAAGATTGAGTACAAATTCAAAATATTCCCATCCCAGGATATATGCTACTGATCCACCAACAATTTCAAAATCTTCTATTAGAAATCTTTCATCTTGTTGACCGCACCATCCTAAAAGTTGTAGGAGATAGTTTCGAATGATGAAGGGGAACTCGAAGGATTCTCCCTGCTCATCCAATTTAAATTTACAAACGCAAGGATCATCTAAAATTCTGTTTAAACGAATAAGTTGCCCAAAAGTAAGTTTCGGAAGATGGCGCAGTTGTAATGATTCGAATAATTCTCCATTACAATCGATAATCCTATTATCTTTTAATATATTGAACGCCTGATCCCACAAAGAATCGAGATTAGAAACAGTTTGAGCCGTTGTGATAGGCTCTAAAGAAACAGGTGTTGCCGAACTTGCCAAGAGATTTCCAGTAACTGGCGAGGACGCTTCAAGGCGTAAACGATCAATATCAGCTGCAGAAAAGCCATGCATTGAAACATTTGCCATAAAAATCTACAATTTTAAAACTATAACTAGGATATTATAAACAACTAAGCCTTAATTTGAAAGCAACAAAAGTGTGGAAGCGAATCCCGAAAATTAATGGTCAAAAACTTCAGATTTTTGATATAAATAAATGGGAAATTATGGCAGAAGGTGCAAATGTCTGAAACTGTTATCGACTTGCTTTTAAAGGGACATCGAAAAGGTCAAAAAAAAGCCATTGACCTTTCATATCGTACCGGAGTACCACTTGTAATTGAGAAAAAAGGTAAACTTGTCTTTCTAAAGCCAAAATTTAAATATGTCAAAGTGCCTGTAAAATAATTTCTATTTTTGAAAATCTTAACAATTAAGTTAAAGTTTTTGTTTTAGGATGGGGTGCTTCGCTGCTTGGACTTCGTCTAAACGGGAGACAGGTAAAGTATGAGGGGCTGTTTTTACTAGGTTTGGGTTTGTATGAATTTCTTGGATGATTTTGCCCATCACTTCAAGGAAATTGTCTAAGGTAGCTTTGGATTCACTTTCTGTCGGTTCGATAAGTAAACATTCTTTTATAATTAGAGGAAAATAGACTGTGGGGGCATGGATTCCATAATCGAGAAGCCTTTTGGCAATGTCGTTTCCCCTAATCCCTTTTGAAAGATAATTATCTGCTTGAACAACAAATTCATGCATGCAGTGCTGGGGAAAAGGTACGGTTAAAAATTTTTCTATCCCTTTTTTCAAATAATTTGCATTAACTACAGCAACTTCTCCAATTCTTCTAAGACCAAAATGGCCATGCAAAATTGCGTAAAGGTAAGCTCGAAGATAAATACTGAAATTGCCATGGAAGGTGGCCAAATGCCCCATTGAATTGGAATTTTCCCATTGTAAGAAAAATTTATCAGTATCTTTGACAACCTTCGGGACAGGCAAAAATTTTGCTAATTTTTCGTTGCATAGAACCGGACCCGAACCAGGACCTCCGCCACCATGCGGAGTGGAAAAGGTCTTATGTAAATTGATATGCATCACATCGAAACCCATATCTCCAGGTCTAGCTATATTTAAAATAGGATTGAGATTTGCCCCATCATAATAAAGAAGAGCTCCAGCTTCATGAATGATCTTTGCAATTTCCAGGATCTTTGGGCTGAATAAACCTAATGTGTTTGGATTTGTCAACATGAGGCCAGCTGTTTTTTCAGAAACACTCGCTTTCAAATGGTCTAAGTCCATGTCTCCGGTCGCATTCGACTTTATTGAAACTACCTTATATCCAGCCATAGCTGCAGTGGCAGGATTAGTCCCATGAGCATTGTCAGGAACAAGAATCTCTTGTCTTGCAAGATCTCCCCGGCCTTTGTGATACATTTGGATCAAACGAATCCCTGTAAACTCACCTTGTGCACCAGCGCTAGGCAAAAGTGTGCCATCTTTCATCCCTGTGATTTCACAAAGAAATTTAATGAACTCATAAATGATCTCCAAATTTCCCTGGACAGTTGCATCTGGCGCTAAAGGATGCGTACGAGCAAAACCGGGCAGCGCAGCGACATTTTCATTTATCCTTGGATTAAGTTTCATTGTGCAACTTCCAAGGGGATAAAAATTTGTATCTATTCCGATATTCCTTTTCGCAAGTGAACTAAAATGGCGTGTGAGGTCAATTTCGGAGATTTCTGGTAATGCTATTGTGGAGCCCCTTTTTAAACGGGAAGCAGGTTGAAAATTTTCCCACTTTTTGGAACTTTTGGGAATGCTCCAAGCTTTTTGTCCTTTCTGCGATTTTTCGAATAATGTTTTCAAGGGAGACTCCTTGCAACATGGATATATTTTTCTAACTGATCCTCATTCTTCGTTTCAGTGACAGCGACAAGTAAGCCATTTTCTCGCGAGGGATAAAACATTTTTAAGGGAAGCCCAGGCTCTATTTTATGTGATCTAAAATGTTCTAATACATTTTCAATGGGATTGTCGAAGATAACTTCAAACTCGTTAAAGTGATCACCTTGATAAGGTATTTTGCACCCTTTAATTTTAGACAGCTCACTTTTTAAATAGGTTGTGCGTTGATAGTTTGTTAAAGCGAGTTGTTTGATCCCTTCGGGACCATACCAAGAGATTGCAACAAGACTTGCGAGGGCTGCTAACGCTTGGTTTGTACAAATATTAGAAGTAGCTTTTTCACGGCGAATATGTTGTTCCCGCGCTTGCAAGGTTAATACATAACCTTTTCGTCCTTGAGTGTCTACTGTTTCTCCAACTAGCCTGCCAGGAATTTGCCTGATTAAATCTTGTTGGCAAGCGATATATCCTAGGTAGGGGCCTCCATACTGCAATGGAATTCCAAAAGGCTGACAGTCACCGACAGCTATATCAGCGCCTAATTCTCCAGGTGTATGAAAAAGACCAAATGAGAGAGGATTGCTGCAAAGTATTGTCAATGCACCATGTTCTTTTGCTTTTAAGGCTATGGGCTTAATATCCTCCACAATTCCAAAAAAATTTGGAGATTGTGCCAACACAGCGGCAACATTATTATCAATTGCTTCTATTGCTTTAGAACTATCTAAGGAGCCATTGAGAAGAGCTTTGAGCTCAACAATTTCATATCCACGATCACCCAAGTATTGGTCTACAACTTTCCTGTACAGTGGATTTAGTGTTTCTGCGATGAGTATCTTGTTCTTGTCTTTATTATAACGGAATGCCATGAGAACTGCCTCAGCACATGCGAAGCCTCCATCATAGACCGAAGCATTCGATGCATCCATATCTGTCAAAGCACAGAGGGATGATTGATACTCAAAGATTGCCTGTAACAAGCCTTGTGAGATTTCAGCTTGATAGGGGGTGTATGATGTGAGAAATTCAGATTTGGAACAAACCATTCCCACTAACGCTGGAACGTGGTGTTCATAGGCCCCTGCCCCCAAATAACTGTCAAATTGTGTGAAGCTATTTTTTGATGCTAAGGACTCCATGAGGCGCAAACCCTCAAATTCAGAAATCCCGTCGTCCACGGTTGGACGTGGCATCAATATACTTTTTGGGATGGCAGAAAAAAGTTCGTCTACTTTCTCAACGCCAATGGCAGAAAGCATTTCTTTGAGCTGATGTTCCCGATTAGAAACGAAATCCATCTCTAGCCTAGCATAGCTTTATATTTTGACTCGCTGAGCAATTTTTGCACCTCATCAGGTGTTGAAAGTTGAATTTTAAATAACCAACCTTTGTCTTCAGGAGATTCGTTGACTAATTGGCTATTTTGACCCACTGCGGTATTTACCTCTGTGATAGTTCCTGAAACAGGGCTATAGACATCTGCAGCAGCTTTTGTGGATTCAAGGACGACAGCTTCTTCTCCAGCTTTTATCTCTTTGCCCACTTTTGGCAGTTCGACATAGACAATATCTCCGAGCTCTTTCTGAGCATGGTCTGTGACTCCTACAGTACCAATATTTCCTGTTACTGATAACCACTCATGACTTTCCGTGTAATACATGGTGCTCGTCCCTCATTTGATGTTGGTAGAATGGAAGGTTAACCCTGTGGGCTAGACGCTTCTGATCTCGAATTTCTATTTCTACTTGCTGCCCTTCTGGTAAATCTTCGCGAACCAATACTATTGCGATGGCAGCATTTAGCGATGGAGAAAATCCTCCAGATGTGACTATACCGATTTCTTTATCTTTCAAAAATACTTTGCAACCTTCTCTGGGGATTGCTTTGTCATCCATGATGACTCCAAAAGACCAACGTCGATTGGGATTTTTTAAGATTCCTTCTAGAGCTTTCTTAAATAGAAAATCTCTGTCCCATTTAATCGTCCAGGCAGCTACTGATTCTACAGGAGCTATTGTTCGGCTTAACTCATGTCCATAAAGTGCATAACCCATCTCAAGACGGAGGGCATCACGTGCACCAAGCCCTGCAGGCTCTATTCCTTCATCTTTTCCTGCACTGAGGAGAGCATCCCACAATCTGACCACCGAATCGCTTGGGACTACTATTTCAAAACCATCTTCCCCAGTGTAACCTGTGCGTGAAATTGTTGCTGCCTTTCCGTCGTATGTAGTTTCGACAAAATGCATTTTTATTAAGGGTGCAAGGTCTGGAAAAACTTTTGAGAGAACTTTCCAGGATTTTGGTCCCTGCAGAGCTAAGATTCCCTCGTTATCGAAGAGAGGAATGACTCTAACATTGTAGGACTCTGCGACCATTTTGAAAAACATCAGATCAGTGGAGCGGTTGCCGCCATTCACAATCAAATAAAACTTTTGATTATTGATACGATAAACTAGGCAATCGTCAATGCAGCCTCCATCTAGTTTGCAAAAGACTGTATAAACAACAGAAAGATCTGGGTGGTTGCTAATTCGATTTGTAGAAAGATAATCGAGCATTATTTCAGCTTCAGGCCCCTCGATTTGAATCCGCCCCATGTTTGAGACATCAAAGAGACCGACAGCATTCCTGACAGCATTATGTTCAGCAATGACGCCTTTATATTGAACTGGCATTTCCCAACCATTGAAGCCAACCATTTTGGCTCCCATAGCTAGCTGCCTTTCATGTAGAGGTGTTTTCATTTTTTCATTCTCACACTGCTCCAAAGCGACGGTTGCTGCTCTAGTCCAAACTCTTCAGTGACAACTGAAAAGTGCTGAGCAAGACCACCTGCTCGGTTGATCCTATAAGTAAAACCTAATCGGTCGAACTGTTCAGGATCATAGCCAGTCAAGCATTGTGAGGGTATAAAAATTTTTAATTGATATCCTTTTGAGGAATGTTGGGCATCTACTTGCAAATCTTTTGGATCACATAGAGGATGAGTATCTTCCGTTCTAAAACGGGTGATTTCACCGGCTTGGAGTCCATCGACTGCGGCTGGAAGAAAAAAGAAATGGTGGCAAAAACGGGTGTTGTACCCGGAGGTTTTGACATCTCGGGTGTCAATAAAAAGTTCGAAGCTGTCCCCGCGAGTGATGTCGGGATAGTAGCTTTGCTTATAAGGAATGTTGGAATGAACGGAGAGAAGCAGTCCTTCGGGGTTCCATCCCATGCTGACTCTAGCGAAAGGTTCTTGGTCGCAGAAAGGCGAAGTATCTGGGATTAGATATTCTTTTTTTGCTTCGATGTTTTTTTGCCACCCTTTGAGGTCAATAAATGGGCAGTCAAAACCCAGTTGAAAGAAGCTTGCTGGAGTGTAAGGGTAAAACCCATTTTCGAACATATTGTAGTCCTTGAATGTTAGGACCATAATACCATATATATAGATTGCCAGCCAATATATAGATTGCTGGCATATAGATTGCAGGTAGCTTTATATAGATTGCTGGCAGCTTTTCTTTATCAACTTTCTTTAATAGTCGCAGCCTTTCCGCAGCTATTACAAACAAAGCGCGCAGCCTTTCCGCAGGCGTGGAATGCGGTGGCGGAACGAAGTGGAGCTACCGCCCTTGCTCTGACCGCTGGAAAAACTTTTGTAATACAAGACAGCAAGCTATGGTCTTTGGGGTAAAAAGTTTTATAAGCGGTCAGAGCAAGGGCGGTAGCTCCACTTCGTTCCGCCACCGCATTCCAAGGCGCAGAGCGCGAGCAGCAATTTGCTACAAGCTCGCCTTTTATTTGTGGCGGGTTGCAGAAAAAGCTACCCGCCTTGTTGCAGCGCCTGCGGGAAAGTTCCCGCTAGGCGCTTCAATCTTAGGTGCTTTGCTCTGATTCCATTGTGGGTTCGACGGGGGTCAAATAATCAAACGTTATTGCCCTCTTTTCCCCGATCACCTTTAATAATTGATGCATCAATGTATGCTGCGCATCATTCGAAAGCAACCAACGTGCTCCATTGATCTGGTCAGCCAATGCCTCTGGATCTTCCTTCACACCTCTTTTGACAGCAAAAAAGAAGTTAACATCTCCATTTACAGGCACACTCACTGTGGACCATGCATTCGGTTGTAGCTTCAATAGCTCATCAATATTCAAAGCATCATCTTGACTACCACGTGTGACTTGTGTTTCTTCTTCACGTGCTAACTTCCATTGATCGGCAAGAGGAGCTTTATTATTTCCACTTTCTGCAGCCGCTTTTCTAACAATCGCATCAGCCTTTGATGGATCTTTTTCTAATGCAGCTTTGCTTTCTCGCATATACTTATAGAATCTTAATGTTGCCAGTTTGTCTGTCGTGAGCTTATCAGCGTTGGCTTTCTCATCAGCTCCAGCATTGGCAGCATAGTCCGTCCTAATAGCCTTAAGTAATTTAGCTAGCTCTACCTCAGCTACCAAGTTTTTAACTTCAGAAAGTGGCTTCCAACTTTTATCTGGATTTTGGAATTTTTCAGGATTCTGACTTCTTACTTTGACATAAGCTATATCCAACTGAGCATTTAAAATTTCTTCCAATGTTCCATCAGTGTTAGCTTCATCAAAAGTTAAGACTTCTTTTCCTGGAGAACGCTCAAGGACTTTAATTCTAAAGTATCCTTGCGAGCCTGCTTTATAGGCTGCTAACTTTTCGTCTTGAGCATTGATTGGAGCTTGATCTAATAATTTGATAAAACCTTCTCTATCTTCAATACCAGAAAATGGGAATTTTCCACCTTTTGCTCTTAGTCCAACAGTTGCAGTTTGAATTTCGCTCTTATCTAGTGCACCTTTTATCCATTCTGGATGCTCATCCACAATGCTGGAACGTGCAAACTGATCAACTTTAGCTCTATTAACAGAGCTCAATCCATCTAAAGCGGAAAGTCGCTCTTCTTTAGTACTAGCAGCTTTTTGACCTAGTTCTGGGTACAAAGCTTTTATAGCAGTCCAATTAGGATCTTTTGTTTCCCAATCCCAAGTTTCTTTTATTCCTACTCTAGCTTCTAAAGATTTTCTGTCGACAGAAGCCACTTCGAGTTTATAGGTTTGTTGAACAAGCTCTGGTGTACGTTTTGCAACTTCATCCGCGGTCATGAATGTTTGAGGGATATCCAAAATTGTTTTCTCGTCAGATCCCCTTTTTGCAACGCTGTTCAAATAGGTTTCCAACCGTTGTAGGGATGGAAAATCGGCAAGTTGTAGTTCTTTTGGCAATCTATAAACAGTCCCTTCAACCATCTCAAGAGCATATTGGTTGAACTGTTTATAAAGAAAGGGATCCACATACACACTGTTACCTAAATCATGGAAGAGTCTTTTAAAGAGAAGAATATTACGCCAAGTATTTACAGCATGTACTTGGTCCATACCCATTCTACGAAGCTGTTCCAAGAAATAATCTGAGCTATTCTTTACCCCTACGGCAGGGTTGTTCATATTCTCGCGAAAGCTTAGTTCTGAACTGCGGAGAAGATCTGCTAAAGCTTCGTCATAAGAAACTTTGTATCCTCTTTGCTCAGCGATTTTGGCAGCATTGATGACAAATTGAGAAATTAGCCTAGTAAACTTTTGTCCAAACCAATCGTCCAATGTGTGATAACCAAACAAGGATAGGTCTGTGCGACCTAAATTTGGGTCAGGCTGGACAAATTGTTGGTATTGATTTTGCTGGTAGTTAAGCACTTGAGCTAACATTCTTGGATCGAACTGTCTTTGAAGGAGGTAAAGCCTAACTTTAGCATGTAGAACTTCAGGATTCGAGGCATCTGAGGCTTTTTGGACGGTTACAAGCTCTTTAATCATCTCTGGAGCGAAGTAGTTCCAGGCTCCCATTGCATTGATAAATCTAGCACTAGGATGATTATAGGGAACAAACCCCTTTTCCTTACGTAGACGGGTGTCTAAATCGCTCTTAAACTCAGGCATATAGGCTTGAACTAACATTTCTGCTAACCCTGTCTCCAGAAAATCCTTCTGAATGACTCCATTATTAAGGAAGTTGGGCCCCCAAGCTCCTCCATAAAATTGCTTATCAACAGCATCTGTCCCTAAGAAAACCGCCATTTCCTCGAGCTCAGTTCTGGTCACATTGGTTCCATTGACAGCTTTAAAAGCTATGGCTTCCCGAATACTGTCAGCCCCTAGTGTGCTGTAAGTACCAAAGAATGAGAAAGAAATGACAATAACGATCGTCACTAACAGATAAAAATAGCGCTGATATTTCCGGAAAAAAGCTAGCATAAATCCTCATCCCCAAAAATGTAAAATAGTTAGCCTATCAAATTGATCTCTTTGTCTCAAACACTTTTGTGAGCTAAAAATTCAGAGAACTACATTTAACTATTTTAAAAATTTAGTTTAATAATATAATATTAATAAGGATTTTTTGAGGTTTTTATGAATTTATTAATTCAAAGATCATTAATCATTAGTCTTTTTAATAAATTCAATAAGACCAATTGGACCTGCTTTTGCAATCCTGAAATAAGATTCAAAAAGCCAAAGGATTTTAGATTTTCCTTAGTTCCTGCAGACTTTCATCTAAGGGGGCTAAAATGACTTATATCCCCCAAAATCCGCCACCCTCAGATCAACCTAATTTTGACTTAAATAGTGAAGTGAAAGCGGATAATGGGAAGGAGCCGGGAACAGTTTCCATTCCCACGCCCTCTGCAACTGCAGCAACGAGAAGTTCAGATGCTAAGCACCATCCACAATCAGTAAAAATAGAAGATGTAAGTTTTGCATTTGTTAATCTTCCTAAGGGTGTGCGCAATTTTTTCTATTCAAAATCTATCTCACAGTTTGATGGAAAAAAAATTACTTCTGAAGAGCTTCTAGTCAAGCTGCCTGCAGTGAATTATAAAACGATCCATCCTGAAAGCTTTGCCTGTTTAAATACTCCCGGAAAGATTCAGGAGCTAGACAACAATCAACTGGATGGATTAACTCCAGAGTGTTTAGCACATTTTTCGGAAAAGGCTCTTGAGTCTCTATCCTATTCTCAAGCCAGATATCTTTTAGAAAACAAAATAGATTGCTTTGATTGTCCAAAGAAAATTTCTATTCTGATTCTTAGATGCTCTGACAATGAATATAGATTCTTGATTGAAAACGCATCTATACAAAGTGTGGAATCGACAGTGCTTTTTTTGGATAATCAACCGTTTGAGCAAGTTTCACAGAATGCTGTGCAGTCAATTCCTCCTAGTGTGATCAAAAGAAATCCAAATAATATTAAAACACTTGGTGACAGTATTGAGTATATGAGCAAGGATCAGTTTAAAGTGATTTCTGAAGCTCATGTTAAAGCGATGACCAGTAGCCAAGCTGTTCGATATGCAAGTATAAACAAAGAAACTCTTCCAAAGGATCAAATTCCTGCACTGCTACAAAAAATTCCAGTCTCTCCAGAATTAACATCATTGCGTGAAAGATTACTAGAACGATATTATGAAGGGAACTCTCACGTAAATAAAGAAACAATCAAACTAGACCTGAAATATTTGTCTCCAGATACAATTAGGCAACTACCAGAAAATTTCATAAAAAAATTAATTCAAAAAAAAGAGATCGGCAACCTTTCTCCATTATTGCTTAAACTCATCGGATTGGAAAAACCCAGTATTATAGGGAGTTTAGGAAATTCAGATCTGTCAAAAATGTCTGCAGGGCAATTGCAAAATATGTTGATTTCCATCCCTAAAAAAATTTTGGACCACATGGACAATAAAAAGTACATCATTGCAAGGTCATTACTGGACAGTCAGATAGGAACTTTATCCTCTGAACAACTTAAAGAATATATTAATAATGGAGTATTTCAAGAGTTTACTAAAGGTCAGGTTGCTTATGCATATCCTGCACTTCTAAGCACTCTAAAAACAGCAGAGATAGAAAAGATCTCTTTGACGCATTTAAAGTGGATGTCACGAGAACAAATTCAAGGTTTCAATGCTTCTGAAATTAAAGGTTTAAGCTCAAACAAACTTATTGAAATATTTGCCCGTCACAACGATATGAATTATGATCAATTGCAAGCTTTATATGGAGCCTTATATTCATCTAAAGATATTGATTCTGCGCAAAAAGAAGCTATGCTAAGTGAAATAAAGGCTAAAGTCACACGCTTTCGGCAAGTCAAGAAGTAACTTCAATGTCTACATTGCCTTAACACGTTTCTTTTCTTTTTTTGGGGAAATGAGATTTTTTACTTCAACGCCTGCTTTATAAAACCCAACGAAAGTGTTAAAGAATAGAACAAGTAGGTACAGATTCATAAGTAACACTGAAATGGCAAAAAAATGATCTCTTGGCTCAAGAGGAGCATGTCTACAATTTAACTTGGTCGCAAACGTAATTGAAACCAAATCGTAAGTAAAATTCATCGTAAAAAGTAAAATAGGCCCATAAAGAAAGGCCTTCTTTGGATGTCTTACCTCACTTATGAGTGTATTGTGCAATAAGACTGTTGCTCTTCTTGCGTTGAAAAATCTTAATTTTGCAGCAGTTCGTAATGGATGACATACTGCATTTACTGCGTTTTTCCTAAAAATTTGATAATTCCATATAAACTTATCGATATCTTCTATAAATAAGTCTTTTGTGGATGCACTTGGTTCACGAATTCTAAAACCCAGTCGTCTATATTCTCCAATCTTCTTACCATGATAGCGCTCTATCTTTGTATCCCGAAAAATTAAGATCTCAGACATCATATGTGTGTTTAAGGCACTCTTAATGGGCTCAAGTTGTCTCGGAGTAAGGCTGCCGACATATTTCACGAATCTTAAGAGCATGCTAAACTCATAAGGAATTTTCTTACCTGCCATGCTTAAACTATTTGCGCCTGATATAGCTGCTTCAACAAGGGTAACGCCGGAAAAATTTTCTTTATATTTTTTTATTAAATCAATTGTAAAATCGCAGGCTCTTATATACAGGCCTATATTTTTACAGTTGAAATACCGTTCCATTAAACTGACTTCTAGACTTTCCCAGTCCTGAAATTCAGGGTATTCACCTTTAACCTGATGCAACAAATTTTCGCATTTACTGACTAAACTAGGATCGCTTAATGTATATGTTTCAAGAACGGTCTGAATCAACGTCTTTAAAGTTGTCCTTCGTATACTTGGGTTTGATAGCCCATTAAGAACAGTGTTAAGACTTGAATTTCTAGTTAGAGCGTCATGAAGTTGCTTTTCGAGGTATTGTTTTTCATTTCTGATATATAAATTCACTATTTTCATGGAACATTCCCACGCTCTCAACCATCTATGAGCTAGATTTGAATCAAAACCCCATTGTGGAATACTTTCAAAATTTGGCAATCTATTTTGATACAGACTAAAAGCGCGTATACATAAAGGTGGCGATTTCAAATTTAATGTATATTCCATTGCTTTTATCAAGAGCTCATCCAAATCTGATGGCCTTTTTTCAAGAATATCAAAAGCCAAATCACCGACATTTCTGCTACATTGGCTTCTTAATAAATGTAAGGCCAATGAATTGACCTTCCGCAATGGAATATTTGCAAAATCAGCAGGGCCCATTGCATTGACCGTTCTACAAAATACTGCAGAGGAAAGTTTTAAAATGTTATCTGGAGCAATTTTCAATAAATCGCACAACTGGGATTTAAAGCTTAAATGTGAGTTTTCCAAGATGTTTAATAGTTTTGAGGCTAGCTCATAAGATTCACATCTTATTAAATATCTAACCCATATTAGAAACGTCTCGGATAGGTGCAGGTTACTAAGTTCCTCAGAAGAAAGATATTGAATAAATGATCCTATAGCCTTTTCCAGATGATCGACTTCATCATTGGAGATCAGCATGTCAATAAATTCAATTTGAATTAATAAGAAGCTTTTTCCATTTTCATCACTAAAAATGGGGGCTATAGAAAAAACTTCTAAAGCCTCAGTGACTTTAGCCCCCTTTAAAACCATTCGAAGATAGCTTAAATATTCCTGAGAAGGAATTACAGCCAAAATGTTGTGTTTATTAAGTGTTCTCAATAGTTGGACAACAAGTTCAACTTTTCCATGTTCTTTTAATATGTTTAAAAATTGTCTAGCGTTACTTTTGAGGAGCTGAATTACGTTATTCTCTATGGGCTCAGTAATTAAGATATATTGCGTAAAATGTTGTATAAATCTGACTACACTCTCCTCACATGGACACTTACCATCCACGATGATCTGATGAAATGGTAGCATTAGCATCGAGACAATCTCCTCATTCCTTTTTGAGAAGTATTCTATGAGCTCATTCAAAACTCTAAAAAAAGGTATTGGAAATTTTGCAATTAAAGGGCGTAGAGTGTGGTCTAGAAAAACAATTCTTGTAAAAGTTAGATCGTGATCACGAGCTTTTTTAAGTAACACATTAAAAACTTCAAATAATTCTTCTGTTAAATTTAAAGACCTAACCTTTTCTTTTAATTCTTCAAAATCTCGCTCAAGCACTCCAAGATCTTTTTCAAGGCTGCTTTTTACTTCATTAACCTTTCGCTCAAGGGCATCAAATTTTGCGGTTTGTACTATTGTAATATTACATCGTATATATGCAGTCAATGTTATAGCAGCATCCACATTTCTTCGGAGATTAGTTTCTAGGAGGGCAGCAATGCAATCTATAAGCGGGATGGAAACATATGGAATAGGTTGATTAGCACTCCAAATTCTAGAGCTATGTGAAAGCAAAATTAACCTTTGAGCATCTTGGGGATGGGTAGATGCAATCTTATCGATGAGCTTTAGCCAAATCAGTGGGGCATCTAATCCATTTAAGATTTTTTCTTTACTGATTGCAAGAAGAAGTAGAGAAGCAGTCCTTACCTTGTTTTTACTAATCAATTCTTCAATGATCTTAACCAAATATTTGCTCAATCCCTCTTTTTTGCCCTCTTTGGAAGTGGCATGAATGAAGGTTGCCAGTTCTTGAAAGAACTCTTTAGGCAATTCATTTTGATAACTTAAAAGGTTTGTCAGTAAGGATTCAATGATATTTGGATGGTCGGTTAGAGCATCTTTATCTATTTTTATTGTCTCTAATAATACCTGAGGATAGGTTTGCGCTAAAACATCCAGAAATCCCTTTTTAGTAATTCCATGAGAATCAAGAAGCTTGAGGAGGACGTTGAATTTCTCATTTTTAGATATCTTCTGAAATAATTGATGAACAGCCTTTTTTCCATTGCTATCCATAAGTTCTATTACAAGAGGATAGTGTTGTAAGACTTTTTCAAGGTTTTCTGAGGCTGGATTGAGTTGAAGTCCTAAGAATGCTAATTGAAAGCCTACCAATCGCAACGAATGATCTCGATGTTTAGCGAGAGTTAAAGCTAATTTTTGCAGCTGAGCATTGGTTTCAGCGTCTTGAGCAAAGTTAGCACAGAGGATATTATTTTCTACGAAGGTTACTGTACTAAAAGTAATAAAGCTTCTGATTAGACCACTGATTTTATCACTTTTTCTCGTATTTGCTTTTTTTAAAAACGCTTGTAAAGTTTGTACCGGCGCATAAGGGATAAGGATTGAAAATCCTCCTTTCCTTGTGGCAACGTAACGGCTCTCTAGATGTGTTACGATGTAAATGCAATCTGTATTTATACTACGACCTTCTGTGGTATGATGCGCTAATTCAATATATGTCGCCATTTGCAAAAGGTGCAAAACTTCTTCAAATGGGATAGAGCATGCCCATTTTAAAATTGTCTTGTAAAAGGTGTGAAGATGTACCTCATTTACATTGGAAGCGATGAGTTTCCAAAAAGCGCTTAATTCATTTGAATCAAAACCTTTCCTATAAAGAGATAGGCTTGAGTTGAAAGCTAATGCAATAATGGCATTTGGATTATCTTGAAAATGTTTATGGATATAATGTTCGAGAAGGACATATAGCCCCTCTTCAACGGATCTTGCATCATCGCAAAAAGAACGAACTGCTTCAAATATTGCTTTGGGTGCTTCCTTTTTGTGAGTATAGAATTCACAATGCATCACCATAGATCTTGCCCACGCCTTCGCAGTGATACGGAGATAGCGATATTGCCTTAATACCCTATCGATGATGGCTTGTTGATAGTTTCCGCAAAGAACTGCTTTTGATCCGCCGATATCGATTCTAATATCTTGTGTAGACAGCATATCACCGGCATAAATCCGAGAAATAATAAAATCAAAAGTCTGAATCTTACCATTCACAACTTGTCGAGTTGATATCAGAAATGAATCCTCGGAGATTTCTCCATTTGTAATTCTAAAAAATGGGTGGAAAGCCGAAAAAGTTTGTCGTTCGCTGACTAAGGCATAAGTGAGATTTCTTTTAAATTTTGATTTTCCCGCAATGTGTTCGACAACCTTTTCAGCTTCCTGTCGACAAACTTTATTCAGAGAAATTTTAAAACGGAAATCGAAATCAGAGCTCTCTTCTTCAAATTGCTTTAGCAATTGCATGTCCACATTCTCTGCATATTGCTTAAAAAACAAAACGAGCCAGTTCTTACCAAGGGTAAGAAACACTTCGCTTCCAACAAGATAACATTCTCCTTCAACAACCTTCATTATCTCCTTAACAGGGCATTCTATGAATTCATCTTGAAAGGGATTTTGAAGATACAAAATTTTATCTTTTATATGTTGGATGGCTTCTTGAATCTCTCCTGTGAACACAACTTCTGGATCATTCCCTCTTAGATAGACTCCATCTTTAGAAATTGTTTTAGACTTAATTAAATCTGATGCAAGTTTATCGGGAGGAAAATCGATATAGACATCGTCATTCATTGAAGAACGGTCGATGACTTCTATTTGTGTGCTTGAAGAAATTGTAGGGTTGTGGATTGGTAGAACGTGATTGACGCTTGAGGTAGCAGATGCCGACATAAACACCTGATTGTTAATCAGGCTATCTTAGCGGAAGTTTAAAAACCTTAATAGCGTTTTGTTCAGTAATTTTAAGAACCTCATCTACGCTAATTCCTTTGAGATTGGCAATCATTGCTGCAACTTCCTTAACAAAGGCTGGCTCATTTTGTTTACCACGATGTGACTGTGGAGCAAGCCAGGGGGCATCTGTTTCTATAAGCATGTTTTCAAGTGGAACCCATTTTGATGTTTCCTGGAGTTCGGTGCTTTTTTTGTAGGTGACGATGCCACTGAAAGAAACATACCAGCCACGTTTTACAACTTCTTTGGCTTCGTCAAGTGTTCCAGTAAAACAATGGAGAATTCCAGGAGCAATTTCGTCTTTGGTGCGATAGTCGGAATCTACGATCTCAAATAGGTCTTTGAATGCTTCACGACAATGGATGACAACAGGAAGACTACATTCCAGCGCGAGTTGAAAATGTCGAATCATCCATTTTTTTTGTGCAGGTGCGGTGTCAGGACAATAGTGATATTCGAGGCCAGTTTCTCCAACTGCAACGAGTTTGGATGTTTTAGCGAGTTCTGAGAGTGAAGAAAAAAAAGCTTCCATATCTTGGTGGGCTTCGTGGGGAGTTACAGCTGCGGTGTTAAATACCCATGGGTAGCGTTTAGCGAGCTCTAGGCCATTTGTGAGGCTCTCTTGTTCGGTGCAAATGTTGACAACGGCTTTTAATCCGGCATTTTGTCCTCTGGCTAACAAAGTATCTACAACAGGATAGAGTTCTGATCCTGAAAGATGAGCATGTGAATCAATCATTATTACAACCCTAAGTCTTCGTACATTTCCTCCGCGGATTTAAATTTATGCAAACCTTCACCTCTTTCACTTGTTTCAATCGACTCAATAGTTTTTGCGTTAGGAGTATGGTCGAATCCGAGAGGACACCAAGTAAACTTCTCTTCCACAAGTTCGAGCATAAAATCGGTGATACTCATATCTTTGGATGCTGCTAGCATCTTAATTTTTCTCTTTTGCTCTAATGAACAGTCAATTGTGAGCCGAGCTTCACGGGCTCTATAGTTTTTTGATTTTAAATGATCTTTCATAAATTTATCCCTCTTCATCCATTATATGATACTTTCATTATTTGTGTAAAATAGTAGAATCTGTAATGTCACCATGTCACTTTCAAAAGGCAAATAAATCTGTATTAATTATTTACAAATGAGAATTACTGAATTTGCTTAACTTGTTGGATGACGATTTCGGGTGTCAAAACCTGGGGCAGGACTGAAGGCGTATCGCTTTTGCCGTCATAAAGTAGATAAAGAGGCACGCTATTGCGGCCGAACGCACGTAGTGCAGTAGTGATGATGGGATCGCTTCTAGTCCAATCCGCTTTCATTTTGACAACATGCTTATTATTGAATATCTCATCCACTTTAGGCATTGTCAAAATCACATGATTGGCTTGGCAGATCAAGCACCACTTCGCTGTGAAGTCTATGAACACAGGAATTCCCTGCTTTTGCAATTCCGCCACTCTTTGGGGCGAATAGGGTTCCCATCCACTTGCAACTTGCTCATCTGCATGTGAAGAAGCCCCTGCAAAGGTATCAGAAGCACTTAACTGGATCATTTTCATGCTGACGAGAGCAAAGATGAGCGCTACGATTATGGAAACCCTTCGGACTTTACGGCTATGCATTGGGGTTCCCCATGTTCCGTAAATCCAAAAACCAAACGTCATTACAAACAGTGCTGTCAGTAGAACGATCAATGCCAAGCTATTTGTTTGGCTAGCAAATACCCAAATTAGCCAAAGCACTGCTGCTAACATCAGAAAGCCCATAAATTGTTTAAAGGCAACCATCCAATTTCCTGGTCTAGGAAGCCATTTCAAAAAGCTTGGGAACGCTGAAAGGAATAGGTAAGGAAGTGCCATCCCCAGTCCTACAAAAGTAAATATAGTCATTGCTCCCATCGGATCCAATGTGACCGCATACCCAATCGCAGTTCCTAAAAATGGTCCTGTGCAAGGTGTTGCAACTGCTGTAGCTAAGACTCCGCTTAAGAAAGAACCGATCACGCTATTTGAATGTTTGCTTGTTTGCTTTTCACCGGCCCATGAGGAAAGAAAAGTTCCCATTTCAAATACGCCAAAGAGGCTTAAGGCAAACACCAGCATAAAGGCTGCAAGCCCGGCTACAAAGAGAGGCTCTTGGAGCTGAAATCCCCAGCCGACTGCTTGGCCATATGCCTGAAGCATTAGCAGCAATCCAGCCAATACCCAGAAGGATACAAGCACTCCAAATGTAAAATAGAGCCCATGTCTAAAGATTAGCCCACGCTTATTGCCGGCCATCTGAACAAAGCTCAAAATCTTGACAGAGATGACAGGGAGTACGCAAGGCATCAGATTCAAAATGATTCCGCCGATGAGAGCGAAAATTAGTGCGACTCCAAATCCAGAGATCTCTTGTTCCGGCTGTATGATAACGGGAACTTTTTCGCCTGGTTTAGCAGTACCCTTTTGATCTTCGATCTTGCTTCTTTTTTCATCTATTACCTTAAGGATGGGAGACCCTACATGGGGATCGGCCATACTGATTGCTTCATCTTCTGAATGGGGCTTATGAACTGGAACTTCGATGTCCCATCCGCTAAGGCTATACCCATCGTTCAGAACTAGGACTCCTTTCAGCTGTATGTCCCCTTTAACGCTTGGATCGGGTTCTTGCAGTATAACAGTATAATGATCCTCTGCTTCCTCTGAAGGAATCAATTTTATATCAGCTTTGTGGTCAACAACCTCGGAATTCTCAGGGAAGAAAAAGGCTGATTCATAAGAAGTGGGGGATCCTTTGGGTAGATGAATAACAAATTCTATCCCACCCTTTTTGCGGATCGCTGTAGCCTCGGTGGGCAATTGGGGTAATTTTTTCCTTGCTTCCTCGAAAATTGGCTGATTTTCTTGGTTTGAAACGGCAGATTTCGCAGCACTTAAGGAGACCTCTCCTTCGACATTTCCAGGAAGGCAGGTTTCCGAGGAGCAGATAACGTAATTGATTTCGGTCCCGATTTTGACCGGTTTATTGAGATCGATGTTCTCAGGGGCTTTTATTGTGGCTAATAATATGACCTCATCTCCGTATCCAAACGTGATCATCCCGGCAGTATCAAATTTATGGGGGGTAGGCCATTGGGTATCTACTACAGTATAGCCCTCAGGGAGTACCCATTTTACCTGGGGAGGAGCTCCGGCATCCCCTGGATTTTTCCAATACAGGTGCCAGTCGGGATCCATTTTCATCTTTAGGGCAACGGTAAAGCTTTGGTCGGATTGGATGGCGGATTGTTCCGACAGTATTTCAAATTTGAGGGGATTATCAGGCATATCTGCCATAGCGACTGACGCCATGAAACAAAACGCGTAGAAAAATAAACGCAAATAAGCAATCATCAGTCCTGACCTTCTTTGCATTTCCAAGTAACAGGTATAACAAACATAAGGCACCATGATAAACTATTTTATATTAGGAAGCAACCCTTTTTTCGATGCTTATATACAATCTGACTTCTTAGGTAAATGTATATTTATCGGTTTATTATTACTTTCAATTATTTCCTGGATCATTCTTGTACATAAGTCTTGGCTCACCTATCAAGCCAAGAAATATTCAAATTTATTTCATGATGCTTTTCAACTGCAAAAAATGAATCCTTTAGGGTTAGAAACTGAAAAATCTCATTTACGCAATAATTCGAATCCTTTCATGGATCTTTACACAACCTTAAAACAGAGTACAGTTGAAATTTTAACTAAGAATTATCACTTTACTTCAACTCAAGAGAACAAGGGCAAAAATCCTGAATCCTCTTTCCTTTCACCAGCGGATATCGCCTTTGTTGAGGGAAGATTGCAGACAACAATCGCCAATGAGGTTAAAAATTTAGAAAAAAATTTATTTGTCCTTTCCACAGTTGTGAGTTTGGCTCCCTTTTTAGGTCTTTTAGGAACAGTTTGGGGAATATTGACTACATTTTCAGAGCTTCAAGTCCAAGGGACGAGCAGTTCACACCAGATGGTGCTGGGTGGATTATCACTTGCGTTGGCAACAACCGTATTGGGGCTTATCGATGCAATCCCTGCTTTGATTGGCTATAATTATTTGAAAAATACTGTCAGAGACTTTCAAACCGAGATGGAAAAGTTTGCCAGTGAAATGTTGGCCTCTGTTGAAATGCAGTATCGCAAAGTGGATGTGGAGTAAAAGTTATGCGAACGGGTCAACTGAACAAACCGCATGTAGAAGAGCCGACGATTAATTTGACTCCTTTGATCGATGTGGTCTTTGTGATTCTGATTATGTTCATTTTGATTGCGCCACTGTTAGAACTCGACAACGTTAAGTTGGCAGATGCACCTTCGGCCCATAATGACCATGTCCTTTCAGTGCAGGAAAGGAGTCCTATTTCCATTCATGTGAAGCAAGATAATACAGTGTTGCTTAATCAACAGATCGTGGCAGTGGGGCAGCTGACAGAACGTTTAAAAGATTTACGTCAAAGGTACCCCAAAGTGAAACCTCAATTGTTTCATGACAAGCGTGCACAATTTGGAACCTATCAATCGGTCAAAAATGCTGCGGAAGCGGCAGGATTCGATCAAATGGACATTATCCTCAACCCTATGAACTGAATGCGTCCCTATGCCCCCAAAAAAAGATAAGACGCTTCTACCGATTACATTAGGGGTCCTTATTGCACATGGAGCTGCGATGGCAGCATCATTTTTTATTTCTCCTTCTCCTGCACCTCTTCCTCCACCACAAAAGTTACTTGTCAAAACAATTAACCTGAAATCAGAAAATTTTGTTCGGCCTAGAGAAGAGGTAATTGTTGCACAGGCAGAAACGGTGAAAGCCCCTGAACCACCAGCTCCTGAGCCTGTGAAAGTTCCTGAACCTGTTGCACCGAAAGTTGAACCGGAGCCTGAGCCAACTCCACCAGCCCCTGTGGAACCTGAGCCCCCAGCACCAGAACCTGCCAAAGCTCCCGAGCCAGTACCTGAAGTTATTAAGGCTCCTGAGCCTGCACCAGAGCCACCTAAACCTGAACCAGAAAAAGTGGCTCCAAAGCCGAAGGTTACAGAAGAAAAACCGAAGCCAAAAAAAGAGGAACCAAAGAAAGTTCCTCCAAAGCAGCAGGCTGTTGTTAGAAAAGAAACAAAGAAAAAGGCACCAGTTGCTGAGAAAAAAGCTGCACCAAAGAAAAATGAAACACCAGTAGCAAAGAAGCCTGCACCAAAACCAGCGTCACCATCGAAACAGGAACCAAGTGCAGGGATTGTTCAGGAAAAGAAACCATCGGGTCCTCCGCAGCCCACGGCTGAAGAAATTGCAGCACAGAAAAAGCAACAATCTTTGATTGCTCAGGCTAAGGAAAATATTGCAAAAATTGGGCAAAGCCGTGATAAAGGTGCATTGACAGCTACGTCGGGATTGCCAGAAGGGCCTTCCCTACATCGTCTAGAAAGCCTTCATATCGATGCATTGCCTACAGATAATGGGGTGAATTTTACTCCACAAGAAAGCAACTATCGTGATGAACTAGCTAGCAGATTGAAACTTTTGTTAAGTTTACCTGAATATGGGGAAGTTAAGATAAAGCTCACATTGGATAGGAGCGGCAAAGTTTCGAAAGTGGAAGTGGTCAAAGCAGAAAATAATGCTAACAAAAAGTATGTTGAGAAGACACTTCCGACCTTGAAGTTCCCACCTTTTGGTAATTATTTTGGCGATGCTGAAAATTATACATTTTTAATTTCTTTGCGAAACGAATAGATTATGAAAAAACTTATCCTTACATTGATGTTGGCACTGTCTAGTACAGTACAAGCAGCTTCAGAAGAATCTGACCCGATTATTGTAAAGCTTTCAACTGCATCGCAGTTGATGCCGCTTTATTTAGGCCATTTTAACAACGACCAGGGAAGCATTTCCGATGAACATGCAGAAAAGTTACAGAAGATTCTGGAATTTGACTTGGGGCATAATGGCATGACCTACTTAGTCCCTAGAACGTCACCACGGGAAGCAGTGGTCGCTAAAATTATTAATCCGAGCAATCTTCCAACACTTACTCAGCTCAAAACATTAGATGCTTACTTTGTAGTCAGGGTTGATATAACGGATAGAAAACTTTCAGCAACGTTACTTGCGCCGAATAGCCAAACTTCAAAAAAAGTTGAAGGAATTCAACTTTCAGAAAATTTAAAAGAAGATCGGAGACAAATCCATATTTTAGCCGATCAGATCCATAAAGCTTTGTTTGGTACTGACGGTGTGGCAACAACAAAGTTTTTATATACTGTTAAGTTGCAAGATCCAAGTACAAAAAAATGGATTGCAGATGTGTGGGAGGCAGATTACGACGGCGGTAACCCTCGTCAGTTGACAAAAGGGATGGGCTATTGCGTGACGCCGGCCTATGTGCCGCCTAAGCCAGGATATGCAAGTGGAAGTTTCTTCTATGTTTCCTACTTGATCGGGCAGCCAAAAATCTACATGGCATCATTAAAGAATGGAGAGGGGCAGCGGTTTACTCCATTAAAAGGAAATCAGTTAATGCCCGCAATCACTCGCCAGAGGGATCGCGTTGCATTCATTTGCGATGTCACAGGAAATCCGGATCTGTTTATTCAAGATTTCAGTACTGAGAAAGGCGCTTTAGGCAAGCCTAGGCAAATTTTTGCTACACATTTAGCAACACAAGGGACCCCAACATTTAGTCCTGACGGTAAGCGGATTGCATTTGTATCTAATAAGGATGGATCCCCTAAAGTTTATATGATGGATATTCCGGCTGAAGGAGTTTTGTTGAAAGATATTAAGGCTAAGCTGTTGACAAAGCATACGAAGGAAGGGACGTGCCCTTGTTGGTCTCCGGATGGAACCAAGGTTGCCTATAGTGCAATGTCGAATGGAGCAAGGCAGATTTGGGTGTATGATTTGGAAAAAAATGAAGATCGCCAGCTCACACAAGGTGGAGGAAATAAAGAGAATCCCACGTGGGCACCTAATAGCTTGCATTTGATATTTAATTCTACGGGCAACGATACCAGCGAGTTGTATTTGATTAATTTAAATCAGCCTGACGCTGTTAAAATAAGTTCCGGGGTGGGGGAAAAACGTTTTCCTTCTTGGGAGCCTAGAGTGTCAAAAGGATGAAGCCAGAAGTCAGAATTCGGAAGTCAGAATTCAGAAGCAAGCTTGTACTCCAGCATATTTTTATATAATAATGCTTCGAAAAACAAATTCTGGCTTCTGAATTCCGAATTCTGAATTCTGCTTCCTCTTTCGCCCTTGATAATTAAGCCTCCAGAAATGTCCGAAAACAATCCTTGTTTAAAATAGGGAATTGGCAGAAAAAAGCATTTATGGAGGGTTTTTTATGGTACCTTCATCTAATGATTTTTATATTAAAAATTGCTCGCTCTCTCAGATTGCAACTGGTGAGAAAGCTGCTTCCCTTTATGAACTTAGGGATAAGATCTCTCATGTAGGTGAGGATTGTATTTACAACCACTTTTGGGGAGATCGTATGAACCCCAAGTTTGTTCATTCCCAATATCATAATGACTTTGCTAGCTGGATTTTCCATCAACTGCACGATCAGAATTTAGCGGAAAAGCTTTCTATCATAGACCCCACAGAATTTCCCACAATGGAGGACCTTCGTCAAGAGGTCTTGGAAACCATTGAGTTACGATTGGACGATTACAACTCCGTTGTTTGGACTGGAAGAGATGAGCGTTTCAATTTCATTGGCACTAAGATCATTATCTTTGAAACACCCATAATCATTCAGAATCCCGAACAATTGTCGGAAACAGTTGAAAAATTGCCACCAGGAAGTATTTTTTACCATTTTATTGATGCTCGGATTCGCACCTCAGAAAAAATTGATGATTTCTCCTTTTGGCTTAAAGGCTTTGGGGATACTTACAATCATTTGATAGAAAAAATACAAGAAATTGACCCTTACTTTATGACCTTAACTATGCTAAGGGAACATCTGGCTCAAGTAATAAAAGAGAACACATGACGAACTTATTAGAACGATACAAAGAGATCATTGGTCACGAAATTATCTATGACCTGTCTCAAATGGCACGAGTTCTTAAAGGGATTAAGATCCTGCACATTAACTCCACAAAAACTGGTGGCGGAGTTGCAGAAATTTTAGCCTCCATGACTCAACTGACATCAGCTTTGGGCATTGAAAATAAATGGGAAGTAATCAGTGGATCCCCGGAATTTTTCGAATGCACTAAGCAATTTCACAATGCCCTTCAGGGTCATAAAAAAATTGTTCCAAATATGCAGCTTTTAAAAGTTTACGACGAAATTAATAGAGAAAATGCTGAAAGATTAAGTGAAAGCATCGAAAAAGCTGATGTTGTCTTTATACATGATCCTCAGCCTGCAGCCCTTATACAATCTTTTCCTCAAAGGAAAAATAAATGGGTTTGGAGATGTCATATCGATGCCTCAAATCCAAATCGTGCCATTTGGAAATTTCTACGCAAATTTGTCGTCCAGTATGATGCAAGTATATTTTCATTAGCGGACTTTGTTCAAACATTGCCCCATCCGATGTTTCTTATCCCACCCAGTATCGATCCCTTAACTGAAAAAAACATGGAGCTTCCTAAAGAAGAAATCGATGCAATTTTTCCTAGATTTGAATTGGATCCAAAAAGACCTTTAATTACTCAAGTATCCCGATTTGACTTATTTAAAGACCCAATTGGAGTCATTGAAGCATACAAATTGGCTAAAAAATTCAAGAAAGGGCTGCAGCTGGTCCTTGTGGGAGGAGGAGCCCCTGATGATCCTGAAGGTGAGATCGTCTTAAAAGAAGTGCGGGCGGCTGCAGAAGCAGATCCAGATATTCATATATTGTTCCTACCGTCAGATTCTCATAGGACAATTAATGCCTTGCAACGAGCCTCTGACATTGTTTTGCAGAAATCATTAAAAGAGGGTTTTGGACTTACAGTGACTGAGGCGTTATGGAAGAGCAAGCCAGTGATCGGTGGGAACTGTGGGGGCATCAAATTGCAGGTCATTAACCACCATACGGGTTTTCTTGTAGATACTCCTGAAGGAGCCGCTGAACGTGTTCGTTATCTACTGCAGAATCCATCTTTAATTCTTGAAATGGGAAAAAAGGGAAGAAGGTTTGTTCACGACAACTTTTTAATCACCCGACAACTTAGAGACTATTTAACACTCATTATTTCCATACTACATCCCTCAACTAATCCGAGAATAGAAATTCCAAAGTTGAGTGTAGTATGAAGTATTTGAAAAGCAATATTGAGATTGAAAAATTTTTTGAGAAAAATCCTAATGGATCTTTGCTTTTACTTGATTACGACGGAACATTGTCTCCATTGGTAGAAGAAAGGACGCGGGCATTTCCCTATCCAGGTGTCTCAGAGAGAATCCATCGCATTTATAAAAATGGAAATACTCGCATCGTTATTATCAGTGGAAGAAGCCTTGACGACTTAGAAAAATTAGTTAGTGAAATGCCTTCGATTGAACTATGGGGATCTCATGGGTTAGAACGGAAATTACCGGATGGGACCAAAGTCAAAATTAAAACGGATGAACTGTTAGCGAAGGGACTTGAAGAGGCTTCAAAAATATGTCAAAGCCATACTGGCCTTAAGTATTGTGAAATCAAACCTTATTCTGTAGCACTTCATTGGAGAGGATTGAATGAACAAGAAGTTGAAGAATTGAAAACGAAATTTCTTAAGCTTTGGGCACCTTTTACAAAAAAATATAAACTTGAAATCCATCCTTTTAATGGTGGCTTAGAATTAAGACCGAAGGGGCATACTAAAGGCCAAGTCGTTGAAAAGCTATTAGAAGAGGTTCCTGCCAATATAACTCTGGCTTACTTAGGAGATGATGCTACGGATGAGGATGCATTCGAAGCAATAGGAAACAAGGGGTTAAAGGTTCTAGTTCGGGAAGAATTGACTGAAACCCTTGCAGACATTTACATAAAGCCTCCTGATGAGCTTCTTTCCTTTTTGGAAAAATGGAGTCAAGCACATGTATAACGATCAAACATCCCAGCATGAGCGCTTAATAATTATATCCAACAGATTACCGATTTCAATTTCAAAGAAGGATGGATCTTTCCATACCTCTTCTGGTTCTGGGGGTTTAATTACAGCATTAGCTCCGGTGTTAAAAAATAGGGGTGGACTATGGATTGGCTGGCCAGGGATAGCAGAGAATGAAGAGGAGCAGAAGGAATTTATACGAATCTTAGAAAATGAGAATGCTAAAGAGGGATTTAATCTAAATCCTATTTTTATAGATAAAGAGGATGTAAAACTCTATTACGAAGGGTTTTCTAATGAAATTGTTTGGCCACTTTTTCACGACTTGCAATCGGAATGCCATTTTGATCCTTCTTATTGGAAATCTTATCAAAAAGTAAATCGTCTATTTGCTGAGGGTACCGCTAAAAAAATCAATCCGGGTGATTTCATTTGGGTGCATGACTACCATCTCATGCTATTTGCGAATGAAATTCGTAAACTTAATATCAACGAAAAGATCGGCTTTTTCCTGCATATTCCTTTTCCTTCTATTGAAATCTTTATGAAGCTTCCTTGGAGATTCCAAATTCTAAGGGGTCTTCTCGAGTTTGATATTTTAGGATTTCAAACTGCAAGAGATCAAAGAAACTTTGTGCAATGTGTGAAGAGGCTTCTTCCTAGTTTAAAAATTGAGAGCAAACATCAATTTCATCTTTGTAAAAATAATGATCGTGAAGTGAGGATAGGGGCATTTCCGATCAGTATTGATTACCGATCTTTTTCGAGAACAGCAAAAAGTGATGATGTTGCAAATCAGGCATGGTTAAACTTAAAAAATTTACAGGGTCAAAAAGTTGTCTTTTCGTGTGATCGTTTAGACATTTCCAAAGGCATTCCTTATAGACTTGAAGCCATTCGACATTTATTGAAAAACCATCCTGAAATACATGAGAAAGTCACATTTTTTCAGGTAGTCATTCCTAGTAGGACTGAGATAGAGAAATATCAGGAACTAAAAAAGGAAATCGATAGACTTGTCGGAGAAATTAACAGTGAATTTACTAAAACGGGCTGGGTTCCGATTGCTTACGTCTATAATTCTATTAGTCGCAATGAATTGTTAGCTTTTTATAGGATTGCACAAATTGCTTTAATTACTCCTGTAAAAGATGGAATGAATCTTGTAGCAAAAGAGTTTGTTGCCTCAAATATCCATGAAAATGGGGTTTTGATATTAAGTGAATTTGCTGGAGCAGCTTTTCAGCTACAACATGAAGCGCTGTTGATCAACCCCTATGATATTGAAGGGTTGGCTGAAACGATATTTTTAGCTCTAAATATGCCGGAGGCAGAAATTAAAGAAAGAATGCATCTCATGAGAAAAAATGTCCAAAGGAACGACGTTTTTAAATGGGTAAAATCCTTTTTAAAAGCCTCAATTTCCCGGGAATTACGCGATTTTCCTATTCTGGAAGAATTTACCCCCCAAGAAGCTACGTTTCCCAGTAACGTTTAAACACTTTCGTATTCCTTCAAATAATGTCACCTTGCATAAATAAGGTTAACTAGACAAAAGTGTTCTGTGCTTCTTTCGCGCAGCGCTTGGAATGCGGTGGCGAAGCTACCGCCTTTGCCCTGACCGCAGGCAAGGCTATTGTTCTCAAAAACTACAAGCTATGGTCATGAAGTGCATAAACTTATTGCAGCGGTCAGGGCAAAGGCGGTAGCTTCGCCACCGCATTCCAAGCGCTGCGCGAAAGGGCTCAGAACTTTCAATCAATGGTCGCTATGGTCTCCTTTGTTGCTATCGCTGCTAGCGTTTAGCCCACAACAGAATGCGCTTAAAGGGGAAAAAGACTTTTCCGTTTATGCCGAAGTGTTCGTGGATTTTTTGTCTGTAGCGTTCAAGGTATTGCTTAAAATCGTTTTCTGAAAGGTGTTTTTGATAATAAGTCAGTATTGACCCTTTGGCCCATTCTATAAGAGCATCGGAATTTTCCATCTCATGTCCATAAATTTGCATGTAAACTTTTTGCTCTTTGAATCCATTGTCATAAAGGCTTTGGGCATATTGTTCGATGGTTAAAACCCCTGGAAGTCCCTTTAAATCAAGCTTGTCTTTGAAAGCTTTTTCTTTTGCCACATCGATTGTAAAGGTATAGGTCGGAAAATCATAATTCGCTGGCATCTGAAATGCAAATTGGCCACCCTCTTTAAGAAAGGGGGTCACCCGTTTTATAAATTTTTCATGGTGATCAACCCATTGCAAAGCGGCATTTGAAAAGATCAGATCAAATTTTTCTGTTGGTTGAAAGGCTTCAATACTTTGATTTTTGAATTCCATTCCTGGACTTTGAAATTTTTTCGATTCAGCTAGCATCGTTTCAGAAGTATCAATTCCAAGAGTGTACTTGGCTTTCAAGCTATCGTGCAATTTTTGAGTCAGCTCGCCAGTTCCACACCCTAAATCTACAATTCTCATATCCTTTTGAGGATGGACCATCTTCATCAAATCATAAAAGGGTTGATCTCTTTCTTTTGCAAATTTCTTATACTGCTCTGGGTTCCACGTGCTTTGATTCTTCATATTAAAATAGATCCGAGTGTGAACCTAACCTAACTAGGTATAATGTTGTATTTGTCATTTTGTATATGAGTAGAACATCACTTTTATATGACATTCACGGAAATCTACCCAATCTCCAATTAAATAATGATCTCTATATTTGGGAGGCAGTGAGTCCTGAACGGCTAATGAATGGATAACTTCATTGAGAGCTTTAATGACATCTTTTTGAAAGAGAAATCTTTTAAGATCTTTCTTTATTGCTTTGCTCCATACAATTTCAAGCATTGGGATCAATTCCCATAGCAGTCCAAAATTCATCTAAAGTTTTGGCCCTTCCAAGATTTCTATTCTCTTGGACATCTCTCATTGCTTCTTTTGTTTCTCTATTGGGCACTTTAGGCATTTTAGGCCTGACATGGGACATAATATACTCACTAATTGTCATATGCTTTTTAGCAGCAAGCATTTTTATGAAGGTTCGTTCATCTAGAGAACACTCAACTGTTAGCTTAACTTTCTCATTATGTCTTCGGGTAGACATAGAGTCTCCTTGGTTATTTCCAATTATATAATAGTAAGAATTTTACGTAAACCCGGGTTTACGGATTTACGGGGAATCCCTATTTGACTCCAATCCTGGAGTAACGTAAAATAGCTGCATTTATTGAGTAGGTTATGCAAACGATTGAACAGACTCCAGTGTTTATTTTATGTGGCGGATTGGGAACCCGATTAAAGGAAGAAACAGAGTTTCGTCCTAAGCCTATGGTCTACATTGGCAATCATCCAATCCTTTGGCACATCATGCATAGCTACCGGCGGTTTGGATTTCGCCGATTCGTCCTTTGCACAGGATTTAAGTCAGAAGTCATCAAATCGTACTTTCTCAATTACAATTCTATGAACAGCGATTTCACTGTCGATTTAAAAAGCAACAATCTCACTGTTCACTCCATCGACCACGACGAGGATTGGGAAGTCACTGTAGCTTACACCGGTGAAGAGGCAATGACCGGTGCGAGAATTGCGATCGCAACGGAAAAATACTTAGGTAACGTGGAACATTTTGCTGTCACCTATGGAGATGGTCTCACAAACGCAAATCTTAAAGAAGAATTCGATTTCCATCTCTCTCATGGCAAGATTGGCACTCTTCTGGGCGTCAATCCCCCTTCCAGATTTGGAGAAATCCATATTGATGGAGACAATGTTGCTGAATTCTCCGAGAAACCTGATTTCAAAGAAAAATGGATCAACGGCGGATATTTCTTTTTTAATAGAAAATTTCTGCAATATTTAACAAAAGAACCTTCTTGTGTGCTTGAGAAAACACCTCTTGTAAAATTATCAAGAGATGGAGAGCTCAATATGTTTAGACATCGCGATTTTTGGGCATGCATGGACACACAAAGAGATCGCGATCATTTACAAAGCCTTTGGCAATTGGGAAAAGCACCTTGGATGCCTTCGTGCGTACCAACATCTCTTAAGACCCATTTCAAACAGGAAATCCACATATGAAAATTTTGTTCACCGGTGCAAGCTCTTTTACAGGTTATTGGTTTGTCAAAGCTTTGTCAGATGCTGGACATGATGTTGTAGCAACTTTTAGAAGGCCGTTAAATATTTATCAGGGAATTCGTCGCGAAAGAATTGAGGGACTTCTATCAGAGTGCAAACCCGCTTTTGAAACCTCTTTTGGTCAGGAAAACTTTTTTAAGCTTATTCGAGAAGAGGGGCCTTTTGATTTACTCTGCCACCATGCTGCAGATGTCACCAATTACAAAGATCCTGACTTTGATGTTGTAGGTGCAGTCAGCAACAATACCTTCAATCTTAAAAATGCTTTGTTAGCACTGCAAGGAACAGGATGCAACAAGATCTTGCTGACAGGAAGTGTTTTTGAACAGGGTGAGGGTGCAGGTTCCGACAATTTAAGAGCTGTTTCACCTTATGGACTTTCAAAAGGACTGACTTCCGATATTTTTGAATTTTATACAACTATCCTTGGAATGAAATTAGGAAAATTTGTAATTCCAAATCCTTTTGGACCTTATGAAGAAGCAAGATTTACATCGTTCCTTGCCCAAACATGGCTTCAGCATAAAAAGGCGCCTGTCTCTATGCCAGCATATGTGAGAGACAATATTCACTCATCCCTATTGGCACTTGCTTATGCTCAATTCGCTGAATCTTTGGATGACTCTCCTGGGCTTTCCAAGTTAAATCCAAGCGGCTATCCTGAATCGCAAGGTGCCTTTGTCTTGCGCTTTGCAAAGGAAATTGGATCACGTCTTAAAATATCTTGTGAGGTTGATCTTCAGAAACAGAAAGAGTTTCCAGAACCTAAAGTTAGGATTAACACCGACCTTCTAGATGCTGAGGCATTAGGTTGGAATGAATCTAAGGCATGGGATGACCTTGCCAAATATTATCAAAGGGTCTACCAGGCAGCTCCGGTCAGATGAATCAAAAACAGCCTTCCATTGGCGTGGCAGTGATCACCTACAATGCCCGCCATCATTTAAAACATTGCTTGCCGCCTTATTTGAACTCTCCATTAAAACCTAGGGTTTTGGTTGTAAACTCCTCTTCGAAAGATGGAACTGTGGAAGAGGCTCAAAAAATGGGCGCTGAACTATTGATTGTTCCACGTGGTGAATTTAATCATGGAACAACCAGAGATCTTGCACGCAGACATTTGAACACCGATATTGTCGTAATGGTGACTCCTGATGCCTACCCTTTGGATGAACATCAGCTAACAAACCTTGTGCAGCCTATTATTGAAGGAAATGCGGCTGTGGCTTATGCGAGACAAATCCCTCACAAAGGTGCAAAATTTTTTGAAAGTTTTCATCGTGCCTTTAACTATCCTGCAGAAAGTCATGTACGAGGAATAGAGAATATGGACAAGTATGGAGTTTATACTTTCTTTTGTTCAGATTCGTGCGCAGCATATAGAAATAGCTCTTTACAAGAGGTGGGTGGCTTTCCAGAGGTTTTAATTGGAGAAGATACTGTAGCAGTAGCAAAGCTTTTGCGGAAGGGGCATAAAATTGCCTATGTTGCTGAGGCAGTTGTCAGGCATTCCCATGAGTATACTTTAAAGCAGGAATTTCAACGTCATTTTGACACTGGTCTGGCGCGTAAAAGTTATGGGAATTTATTAGATACAGGTTCCCACAAAGACATGGACAGGGCTCGTCTCTATTTGACAACTCTTTTTAATAAAGTGATCTCGGAGAAACCTTGGTTATTCCCTTATGCCTTTATACAAACTTTTACAAAATGGTCCGGGTATCATCTTGGACGGGTTAGCATTAATGCCCCTGTCTGGTTTAAGCGCTTCTTTTCAAGCCAAGACTTTTATTGGAATATATAATTATAATTGTATTAATTGTTAAATTATGATATAATTGTTTATTATTTTTAATTTTACATAATTAATAATATAGGTAATTATGTCACATCATATATCAATCCCCCCTAAAGTTTATCCTCCTTTGGAAGCATTACCAACTAATCTTGCAGCTAATGCAAGATATGATCGTATGAAACCTACGGAAAGTAGGCATAACACTCGACTTTTTTGGGCTATTGCAGCAGTAGTAGGTACAGCCCTTGCAGGAGTAGGATTGATTGCCGGTGGCGGTGTTATGCTTTCTAGGGCAAAGATACCCCTTGGGATTAAAGATGTTGGAGCTCTTTGGTTAGGAGTATCTGTACTAATAGGAGGAACCCCTGGAGTTGCAGCTTTGGTTCTTAGTATTCCTGATTGGAATAAATATCATTCTGACGAAGAGGTTGAGAGACTTTCAAAAACAATTTCTGCATTGGATCTTAAATCATTCAAAGCCCTTAAACATCGAGACAACCTATACCGTTTTGGAATTATTCCTGAGAATTTGAAGGATCCAATTGAAGCCTTGATCCAAAGAATGGATGCTCAAGAAAAGATTCAAAGTGATCTTGCAATTGAATATCAGGGTATTAAACATAAGAGAAATGAATTTCCTGAAGGGTTTAATAACAATAATCATTGGGCATTTACTCCAGGCAGCAATGCGACTATTAATAATTATGATAAAGCTACAAAGGAGTTAGAAAATATTCACGCCGAGTGGATAACTCTAAGAAATGAACAGCTTGTTCCAAATCTTCCTTTGCCTGAACAAAGACTTCAAAGTTAAATTAAATTTTGCTTAGCCGCAGGCCCTAGAGTGCTGTGCCATTGGACACAGCTCCTGAGCCTTCGGCTAGAGGAAATGGGAGCTTAGCTTTGTTATATTACATGGGGGTTCGTGTCGGGGCGGCCATAGCCATAGGGGCCAACGTTGGGCTTGGCAAAGCCTAAAAGCCTGCGAGCTGCATATAGGCCAAAAGATAAAACGCGGTGCTTCCACCAGTCACCTTTCTTCCAGTCAGTACAATCTGGAGTCCATTCTGTTTGAAGGAAGGTATAAGTTCTAGTATTTCTTGCACCCTTAGAAGCTACTCTTCCAAAAAGAGGTTTATCATTTTCATCAAGTTCAAGAGTCACTTTTCCAAACAAAATTTCCTTACACTGAGGGCCTGTAATTTCATAATGAGGAGTAACATTTCCACCAAGCGCAAACTCTTCTGTTGATGGAACCTGCCCACCTTTCTTATGATCCATAGATCCAAAATCATAGTGGGATGAACTTCTTAAGATTGCACCGCACTGTTTCAATTGGTCTTTTAAATTTTCATCAAAAAGCATATGACCACCCTTAAAAAAGTGCTTCATCTCCTTTCTGTAATGGTTGTAGTCACCTGCATGCTTAGTAAAAAGGGCCTCACTAATCTTTTTAATAGCGCTAGCTTCGTTTTCGCTAGGTGCATCTTTTATTTTCAATCTTTCACTTAAATCACGATAGGCTTTTATCCGAAATTGTTCTTCTGAAGGCTGTAAAAGGGTTTCGAATTTTTGGCTTTCAATATTGCTTATTAAGTGATTGATTCTTTCGATTTCGGTTCTACTTATAAAAAAGGAACGGAACCCACTTATCTTATTTCTTAAATGGGCAGTAATATTTTCAATACACTCATTGAAAATCACTTTGCTTTTATTTCTCTCAGTTTCATCCCCTGTCTCAATCGTTACATTCAGATTAAAGATATAGCTGGAGAGATTGCTTGAAGGGTGGTCATCTTTTTTTACTTTTTTCTCAGAAGTAAGGTTTCCAGCATTATCAAAATATTGATGGTTTCTAAAAGAAATTTGAGTTGAGTAATCAACTAATTTTTCTAAAGTATAGGACATAATGCACCCATTTTTTGTTTAAAAGGATATAATATCTGATAATTGTTAATTTTGTATTAAGAAATATTTTCGCACGAAGGACTTTGGGGGCGCTTCGTGCATTTAATATGTTTTAAGGCAGGTCGAGGTAATTCACTACCATGTCGATACGCTTTTTCTCGTCCATGGCTTCTGGGATGTCTTTATTGATTTCAAAGGTCACTGTTTTGGCAACTGATTTTGATAAACTATTTTTTATAATCCCTAAAAATGCAGGTGGAGCAATGATAGCCAACTCTGTGAAATTGCCGCCATCCGCACCTTTCCTCAAAAGTTCAGCCATCTGCTTTGCAAATACCTCTTGTGTATGTGTGTGGAAATCTACCTCAGCCATTGTCGCATGACGCATATTTCCTACACTTTCAAAGGATCGTGTTGGTTTATCTGAATAGACATCCCGACCTCTTTTTCTTCCATCAGGATGATCTAATGTGTGAAGGACTCGGATATTCCTAGCTAATCCAGGATAATCGAAAATATGGGCATAGCTACTATTCGCAACAACAATCCATAATTTGCGCATAAAAACCTCCATGTCCTATATTATTATCTAAACATTAACCTTCCTTTAGGTCAAACTTAAACATTTATCTACTTCATTTTTAATGTCTTCGAATTTCCGCTCCTTTCCGAAGGTATACTCGTAGGCCTCTTTTCTAATCTTTTGATATTTTCCTTTATCTTGTTCCAAAGTCCTATGAATTCTATCAAAAACGGTTGAATATTCCTCGGGAGAAATGACTTCTCCGCATTTAAATAGGTAGTAATCGAATTTTCTAGGATTCAAAAAGTACATAGGCCTGTCAAATGTCAGGAAGTCGTATCCAACAGATGAGACATCGCCCAAATAGATATCACTGCCTGCAAGCAAAGGATAGACCAGCGGAAGGTCTTTGACAAAGACAACGTTGTTTTTGGATTCATATTTCCCAAGGAGCTGGTAATACCTGGGAGTATCATCCAGTTCAAGTCTTGGATGAAGTTTAACAACAAGATTAAAATCATCTGGCAAGCTTGAAAATAACGACTCAGCAGCATCGAAGTAAGAAGAGGTTTGTTCAAGGTCCACCCAAGTAGGGGCGTAAAGAATTGTGATCTGCTTCTTGCCAAATTTTGAAAATACTTCTGTTTCGGCAATTTTGTCTAAATGGGCTTTATTTTGGTTATAATAAGTAGATCTGTAGTTACCTGTACGAACACTTTGATGGATCCTGTCATACACTCCTTCTCTTTTAAAGAGGTCGAGCATGTGCTCTCCATAGTAAAGAAGAATGTCTTCTTCAACACTTTTCCTTAGATAAAATCCTTTGTCGGAAAAACCGTGTGGACAGTGGACACTGCGCATAGGCTTGCCGTAGGCAGTTTCTAGATCTGAAAATTTTTGCTTCAGAATATGCCGATCCCATAGATCGGATGAAACAAAGAAATCATAGTTGGCGATCAAATATTCTGGACCGAACTCTTGGTAATCTAATTTTAGAATATTTAATCCTGGATAGCATTGTCGGGCCAATTGTTCTAATCCATCATCCACAGTAAGAATTGGAACATCCAATATCATGCAGACAACCGCAAGATGATCGAGATAATGTGGCTGTGAATAGGGATTAATTCCGACGCCTTTCATTGCGCGCGCCTCAGATTGTTAATTTAACATCTTTCAAATACTTGTGAATGAATTCTGCACGTTTGTGAGGGATCTCATCTTGCATCACTTTTTCTTTAAAATTTGTCAATAAGTGTGCTCTACGGCAGTTGAAGAAAAGGTTATTTAATTTTGAGATATTGATTCCCGTGACCCATCCAAAATCAACACCTAGCTTTAAAAGACTTATTGCGTTTAAAGCTTCGACCGCTTCAATTTGGTAGGAGTGGATCAGAACTGCGAAGGCTCTGCTGACTTTATCTTTAATGAGTGCACTTTCTTGATTACGGATACTTTCTCGAGTACTTTTTTCTTCTTCAACGAGCCTATTTGCATAGGATCGCACACTTCCTAAAATGCCTTCCTCATTAACTCCAAGGGTGAAATTATTTCTTAAGTTGACGATGTCCCCGATGAAGTCATTTTCAATTCCTTGAATTCCAAGGTATGAAACTGAATCGTCATGATTTCTTTCGAGAAATTCATCCAGCTTACCATTGTGGATGAGCGCTGGAACTTGTATAAAGGCATTTACGATAAAAGCTGTACCACATTCTGTTGGATCTGCAGTCAGAAAGCCAAATCGAGGTGAATAAGCATAGGATACTGACTTACCTAAAGCAGTTTCAATTTTCATTAGATGTGCCCAAGCTTGCTCCATCTCTTCTTTGCAATCTAAGTAATGAAGACGAATATGGTCTCCAATATTGAGACTCGCGAAGAAATTTCCAGTCTCATCAATTATAAACCCTTCACCTTGAACAGACTGTTGATAGTTCTCTATTTGAAAGTAGTGTTCGGTTAAATACTCTTTATCGATGGAATTTAAATCTTCAGCTTGAAGCAATTGGGGTTTTTTAATTTCTGGAAGATTGCCGATCTCCCTATTCAATTGTTGGATCATTTGCCTTCGTCTTTCGTTATCAAGTTTGCTAGGAAACTTAAACTTTTCGATATTTCTATTAAGAGTCGCTGTGGAAGCTAACCAGATCATATTGTCGTTATCGATCCAAGGACTTTTGCTGACAAGTGGTCCAATAATATTATCTTTCATCTTTCTTCCGTTCGGGCTTATCGTTTTTTTCATCGCTTTGTTGTAAATCTTTTAACGCTTTAATCTGATCGCGAAGAAGAGCTGCTTGTTCGTAATCTTCTTTTTTAAGTGTCTCGCTAAGAGCTTCATTTAGTGCAAGAAGGCGCATAGATGGATTGATCTCTTGAGATTCTCCTGGGACTCTACCGATATGTATAGGCTGAGATTTTTTGGTCAAATTGACCCAGGTAGGAATTTTTCTTGCATTCTGAATTTCACCAAGGATAATATCTCCAAAAATTTCGTAGCAAACATTGCAACCCATCGGAACGTCCATTCTTACCGCCGCTAATGTTGTGCCACAATTTCCACAAGCTAATCCTGCACCTGGCTCATTGATATAACTTCCAGCTGTTTGATAGCTTATTCCATGCAATCGCTTTTGGAGTTCAGGGCAATCGGCGCACATACTTGTTCGGGTAATTTCGTTCCCAATGATTTCAGTATAAATCACTTTGATCGTCTTTTTGCATTCTCCACATTCATAAGGGCGATCAGGTTGCTTCGGAGGATTTTTTTCTACCATGTTTCAAGTCCTTGATCAGTTATTACTTCATATTGTCTTCACGATCTTTAAAAATCAAATTAATGAAGTTTTCAATAATTTTTGGCCCCTCTGGAGTCAATATCGATTCGGGGTGAAATTGGACACCCCAGCAGGGATATTCAATGTGCCTAAGTGCCATAATTTTTTCATCATCGGTTTTAGCTTCAATTTTTAAATCTTTTGGAAATGAATCTATTTCGGCAACAAGCGAATGATATCTTCCTGCTTCAAACGGTTGAGTCACTCCTTTAAAAATTCCGGTGCCGGAATGATAAACCGGGGTCGATTTACCATGAAAAATTTTTCCGACATAAGTAATTTTCCCGCCGAAAGCTTCCGTAATCGCTTGATGTCCCAAACAGACTCCAAGTATTGGAACTTTAGAAGCAAATTCTTGGATCAATGGAATTGTAAGTCCAGCGTCTTTTGGCCATCCTGGACCAGGAGAAATGATCAAACCCTCAAAATCCAATTTTTTAAATTCTTCCATTGATAAAGCATCATTGCGAATGACTTTCACATTAGGATAGAAAGTAGATAAAACTTGATAAAGATTGTAGGTAAAGCTGTCATAATTATCGATAAGGAGAAGCATTAGATGCCCTCCTCTGCCAATTCAATGGCCTTTATGACTCCTTTTGCTTTATGGCGTGTTTCATCCGCTTCTTTCTGGGGATCTGATTCAATGACAATACCAGCGCCTGCCCTGACTGTTGCAACTCCGTCTTTTATCACTGTCAGTCTTATAGCAATGCAACTATCTAGGTTTCCCTGATTGTCGATGTAGCATATTGCGCCTCCATATATACCCCTTCTGGAGTGTTCTAAGTCATCAATGATCTCCATAGCTCTTATTTTAGGTGCGCCACTTAAAGTACCAGCAGGCAATGTAGCCCTTAGGGCATCTAAGGCATCATACTTTTCATCTATAATTCCTTCAACTTCACTTGATATATGTATGACGTTTTCTAAACGCAGAATTGTTCTAAGGTTATTCACGTGGACTGTCCCAATTTTCGAAATCGATCCGATATCATTTCGTCCTAGATCTACGAGCATCATATGCTCTGCATTTTCTTTGGGATTGTTTAACAGATCCTCTTCAACTTTCTTTTGATCCTGTTTGGCGGGGCGTGGATAAGTTCCAGCTAGCGGATTTGTTTTAAGGACATTATGGCGAAGCTCTACAAGTTTTTCTGGAGAAGCCCCGATGATTTGGTAATTAGGTTCTTGCAAATAGAATAAGTAAGGGGAAGGATTGATTAACCGAAGAGCACGAAAGATATCGAAAGGTTTTGCAGAAGTTTTCTTTTTGAAAGACCGCGACAATACCACCTGAAATATGTCTCCATTTACAATGTATCCTTTAGCTATTTCCACCATTTGCTTAAAAGTTTCATCATCAATGTCTGTTTCAAATTCTTCACTTTTTACCGATGATGACTTTGGAATATTTTTATTTGAAAGGATCTTGGATTCCAAAGATTGAATCTTCTGCATGGCTTTTTCGTAGGAGGCTTGTAAGTCGTTTCCAGGATCTACATTTTCAAAAAGGGTAATTGTCTGTTTGTGATGATCGAAAGCAATGGTTGTTTCATAAAAATTAAACATAATATTTGGAAGACCATTGATATCTTCATGCCTGTCAGGAATACGTTCAAACAGACGAATGGCATCATATAAAAAATAACCAACAGCTCCTCCAGAAAAGGGGGGGACATCGTTAATTTCAGCTGTTCGATTCTTTTTTAATAATTCACGCAGTGTCCTTAACGGATTTGTTTCATCTGAAGTGCTCTCATAATGAAGAATGGGATCGATTCCAATAAAAGAATACCGTCCGATTTCAATTTCATGATCAGCTGAATCCAATAAAAAGGCTCTAGAATTATCTTCAAGCAACTTATAAAAAATAGAAATCGGTGTGTGAAAATCACCTGGCATTTGTTTCCACACTGGGACTCTAAGTCCTGTAGCTGCAGCCTTGTTAAATTCTTCCAGAGACATTTTTTTAAACATTTTTAGCTCTTGGATCTATTTTTAACGCAAATTCAGAAATTTCTTCAGGCCCAGCATTCTCTCCGATCATTTTAACGATGGCACTTCCTACAACAAAACCGTTTGCTACAGATAATGCCCCTTTTGCACTTTCAAAATTGGATATTCCAAAACCAGAAAGGACTGGCAACGAGGTTTTCGAAGAAATCCTTTGAATGTTACTTTCATAATTTTCAGGCAGTTCTTCTCTGACCCCTGTGGTTCCTTTCTGGCAGACGTAGTAGATAAATCCTTTCCCATGCTGGACGATATTGGCAAGCCTTTCATCCGTCGTAGAGGGCGTGACAATGTAAATAGGGTCTAGATCTAATGACTTAAGCTTATCTGAAAATTCTTCGCTTTCTTCTAAAGGAAGGTCTACAACGAGAATTCCGTCAAATCCTGCATCTTTGATGTTTTGTAGAAAAGGATCGCCTGCTGCTAAAAGAGGATTGTAGTAGGTAAACAGAATAAGTGGAATGTCTGGATATTGAGCTCTTATTTTTGAAGCAAATTCTAATACATTTTGAGGGGTTGTTCCATTTTTTAACGACCTCTGCATAGCTGCCTGAATCACAGGACCGTCAGCAATAGGATCAGTGAAGGGCATACCAATTTCTAGCATATTTATTCCAGAATCGACCAGTCTTTGAACAATTTGAAATAAAGAGTCTCCTTCGCTATCTCCTGCAGTCACATAGACTGCAAAAACTTTTCCATTTGTAAACGCCTTTTCAATTCTATTCATCGATGTACATGGGTATTTAAATAATGGTAAACTTCATCCAAATCTTTGTCACCCCTACCAGAGAGATTTACAACCATAACTTCATAATTTTTTACGGCTTCGCTCTCCTTTAAAAGATAAGCAAGGGCATGACTGGATTCTAACGCGGAAATAATTCCTTCTAGTCGACTTAAAAACACAAGTGCTTCAACAGCTTGTTCATCAGTAGCAGTTGTATAGGTTACTCTTCCCGATTCATAAAGTGCTGCATGTTCTGGACCTACTGCTGGGTAATCTAATCCTGCTGAAACAGAATGTGTGGGTAATATTTGCCCATTTTTATCCTGCAAAATATAGGTGTAGCAGGCATGAAGCACTCCAGGTTTTCCTCCAGAAAATCGAGCGGCATGCTTACCAGAAAGAATGCCTTCACCACCCGCTTCAACTCCTACCAATTTCACATTTTCATTTTTAAGAAAAGGTGCAAAGATACCAATCGAATTGGAACCTCCCCCAACACATGCCACGATAAGATCGGGATCTCTCCCAGTTTGTTCTCGAACTTGCCTTTGCGTTTCTTCTCCAATGATGCTCTGAAATGCTTTGACCATTTCAGGATAGGGATGGGGTCCTAATGCGGATCCAAGGCAGTAGTGAGAAGTTTCATAGTTTTTTGACCAATCGCGCAGAGCTTCATTAATAGCATCTTTTAAAGTGGCTGAGCCTTGTTCTACCGGAATAATTTCTGCTCCAAGAAGTTTCATCCTTTTTACATTTGGAGCCTGTCTTTCAATGTCTACTGATCCCATATAAATGACACTGTGCAGCCCAAGCCTTGCCGCAGCGGCTGCAGTTGCGACACCATGCTGGCCTGCACCTGTTTCAGCAATGACTCTTTCCTTTCCAAGACGCTTAGCTAATAAACATTGTCCAAGGGCATTATTGAGTTTATGCGCTCCTGTATGCAGTAAATCTTCTCTCTTTAAAAAGATTCTCCCTTTCCCTGCAACTACATCAGCAAATCTAGGCACTTCTGTGAGAGGTGTGGGTCTACCGCCATAGTTGCTTATTTCTTTATAAAAGGTTTCTTTAAAAGTAGGATCTTTCCAAAGTTCTTCCCACTTTTGGGTAAGCTCATTGAGAGGTGCCATCAATATTTCGGGCATATATGCCCCGCCATATCCACTGTAGCGACCTTTGCCATCAGCCATTTTTAGCCAACCTTATAAAGTCTTTTACTAATTTAAGATCTTTTATTCCTGCACCCTTTTCTACTCCACTAGCTACATCAACACCAGGAGGACGATGTTTTTGAATAGCTTCTTGGACATTTTTGGGATTTAATCCTCCTGCCAAGAACCAACGTTCTTTTTTTTCTAGAAACAGGGGCCCAAATCTTCCATCTTTTGAATCAAATAAGATGTAATCCTTTTGATTACCAATCCCATTATACGTCTTTGGATTCACAAAAATTAAATGGTATTTTAGCTCTTTCCCTTGGTCGATTGCATAATCGCTGTGAAGTTGAATAGTATCAAGATTAAGATCTTCTGCGATTCTTTCCATTTCATTCTTTGGAGTATCAGTAAACACTGCCACGGGTTTAGCTCCGCCCTTTCTTGCTGCCTCTGCGATTAATAGGCCTTGTAATTCATCAATATTTCTTGGGGAACGTTGCGAAAAAATAAGGCCAATATAGTCGGCCCCAGCAATAGCAGCTTCGTAGGCATCTTCTTCTCTAGTCACTCCACATATTTTCACTAGAATCATAGCTCTTTTGCCCTTCTAATAAATTCTGCTGGATCTTCAGATTTAACTAATGCTTCTCCGATCAATACAGCATCATACCCAGCTTGCTTCATTCTTTTCACATCGCCTAAGGTTTGTATTCCAGATTCAGCGACTTTAATCACACCTTTAGGAATCCTACTGGACAAATTCTCTGCAATATTCAGATCTAATTCCATGGTTTTCAAGTTTCTATTGTTAACTCCAATAATCTTCGCACCACAATCCAACGCTATGTAAAGCTCATTTACATCATGCACTTCAATTAAAGGATCGATCCCAATAAGTTCGCATGCAGCCAGCATCTCTTTCAACCGTTCATTTAAAACTGCAACAATGAGCAAAACAGCGGAAGCTCCAAATTTATAGGCTTCTGCAATTTGATAAGGGTGAAGTATAAAATCCTTTCTTAATACTGGAACTGCTATTGCTTTTGTCACTGCTTCAAGATCTTCTAAGCTGCCGTGAAAAAATTGCTTATCTGTTAGAACAGAAATGGCAGAGGCACCCCCAGAAACATATTCCTTTGCTAATTCTACCGGATCATCGATCTTTTTAATTTCTCCGGCAGAAGGAGAGTACCTTTTAATTTCCGCGATAATGTTGAATTCATCGTTCAATAATGAAAATAAAAAGCTGTTCTGCTTACTGTTAAGAAAGGTTCTAACCTCATCTTCTTTGACTTTAAGGATGTCATCCAACGTTGCTTTTTTCAAATTGGATCCATTGGTTGAGTTTCTCTGCGGCCATTTTTTCTGCTAAGACAGTTCTAGCTAAGTCTATACCTTCTTGCAATGTGCCAACTTTTCCGTAGAGCCACAATGCAGCTCCGGCATTTAATACCAATGTATCAGCTATAGGGCCTTCTTTTCCATCGAGTGTTTCTAACAAGAGTTTTTTATTTTCTTCTGGGGAACCACCTCTTAAACTTTCCAAAGGAGATAATTTGAAGCCTAACTGTTCAGGATCAAATATAAAGGGCCTGATTGAACCCTCTTCAATGTAAAGAGCTTTGGTTTTACCTACTGTGGAGAGCTCATCTAGGGTGTTGCCGCTAAAAACAATTCCTTTTTTGATGTTGAGGGTCAACAGTGCTTTTGCAATGACCTCTATTAAACTTTCATCCCAAACTCCCACCATCAAATACTCCGCTTCTGCTGGATTAAGCAAAGGACCTAAAATATTCATCACAGTGCGAAATCCCACTCTTTGTCGAATAGGATGGAACATTTTCATGACGGGGTTAAAATGTGGAGCAAATAAAAAGGCAATTCCTAAGTCCACGATTTGCTTCTTTATCAATTCCGGATCCTTTACAAGGTCTATTCCTAAACATTCAATGAGGTCTGCAGATCCACACAGACTGCTGATACTTCGATTTCCATGTTTCGCAATGAATACTCCGCAGCTAGCGGCTAAAATGGCGGATCCCGTTGAAATATTGACCGTCGCAGCACCATCACCCCCAGTACCCACAATGTCAAGTAAAGGAAGATCGAGCTCGATTTTTATCATTTTTTTTCTTAAAGCGCGGACAATTCCTACTATTTCTGGCCACTTCTCCCCTTTGCTTTTCAGTAATGTTAAAAAGGTCGCAATGTCGACTGGCTCAGGATCATTGATTAATTCGTCAAAAGCTTCTTCTGCTTCCTCTTCGGTTAAATCTTGTTTCAGAGCAAGCTTTTGAAGGATCCCTTTAATCATAATTCCTCCAACCTCCAAATGCATTCATTGAATGCACTAGTTTTACAAAGCATATTCAATCGCGCGTATTCGTCAGTAACCCCATATTCCTTTCCATAAGTACCTTCTAGATTATATCTTTTAAGCAGATATTCACGTGCGTCACCCGGAGCCTTTATCCAGGCTGCAGGGCCTTGCTCATTCAATAAGATGACTTCTTTGCCTTTCAAAGCAGCTTTCATACGTGCCCAACGTTCATTTAATCGCTCTGTTATCCAATTGGTATAGTCATAAAGATGGTCTTCAAGCAAATATTTAAGAGCTGCAATGGCATGAAATTGTGAGTCTGAAACTAGTCCATGTGTGGCCATGATGACATAATGACGCATGTAATGAGCAATGTGTTCATCTTTAACAAAAGCATATCCTAGACGTGATCCTGAAAAAGAAAGAATTTTGGATAAGCTAAAGATAGAAATCTGATCATCCTCAAATGTCTCTAAATAGAAATCAAAATTCTCAGAATTCATAAAAAATGGCCAGTGATTCACCCTATCATGGATTGTCCAGTGGGCTCCTGTGACAGGTTTGATGATTCTTCCATCTGGATTGTTGGGAGTAGTGACAAACTCGAGTAAATTTTCTGGATCTATACTTAGATAATCCCTAAAACGTACCCAATGGATAAGAGCCTGATGCATAATTTCAATTAAGGACCCATATTCGATATAGCCCGGTTCTTGCTGAGTAGCGTAGAGGGTAGATATGATCGTCTTGTTGTTCACAGGAGGATTTTTTTTGATGCTGTGAGCAAGAGCAGTAGCATAAAGGGCGGCGTGGATCAGTTGCGTTGCGCCTATGCCAAAGACAAACTCACTGTCATCGATAGACTGGTGTGGGGCCAATTTATGGTGCAGCTCGCGAATTAGAAACTCCAATTCCGGAAGAACATCCAGCCTATAGGAGGAGGAGGCATTGATAGGATATTTAATTACTAGATTCTCCTTTTCCCACCACTCATTCAATAAAAACATCCCCCGATTGAGAAATAGAGGATGCTCATGCTGGTGACTATCTATCCCCTCTAAATACCAATCATTTGGCGCGGTATGTATTTTAAAATCTTCCGGCGGAAGGAAGATATAATGAGAATCCCATGTATCTATATCAAATAAATGCGAACTCATAATAGCACCATGTTTTAAATTTTAATAGCGAGTTTTTTACTATTATACAAATTTTTTAAATAAACAAATTAAAAGATTTTTAATAATCTTTCGACATGCTCGGGAGTAATAGAGGGGAAATTGGCTATTCTAACGCAGGTCTCTTGGAGCGGTCCATACCCTAGACCGAGGATAATGCCTGCTTCAGAGGCTTTTTTATGCCAGTCACCCGATTTGCCTACGATGTAATTGATTACCGTGGGGGAGCGCCATTTAGGGTCTTCTACATAATATTTCCAAGGTGTTTGATCTAGAAGCTTCAGTTTGGCAAATAGATTCTTCTCGTTTTGCCTAAGGTCCCAATCTTCCATTTGGATTCCCAATAAAGCAATGTTCATTAAATTGGGAGTTTCAGGGGTTTGGTAGACCCTCATCATTTTCTCCAAGGATTCAAAGTTTTGCCAGGAAGAAGCATATCTTTTGATGGCCATGGCCTTAGCAAAGGCGCGCGGGCCTACAATGAGCAATCCCAGTCCTGAAGGCAAGCCTAAACATTTTTGGACCGCACAAATCCAAACATCTGCCTCCTTCCAATCCATGATCATCGAACCAAATGTTGAAGTAGCATCAATGGCAAGTAGAGGTTCTGGATACCTTCTACGAAACTTCACTAACTCTTCCCTAGGCCAAATTAAGCCTGTAGCAGTCTCACAGTGGGTAATCGAAATTAATTCCACATCTTCAGGAATAATGACATTTTCCCAATCGATAGGTTTATCCCAGGCAGGTTCATGGTGTAACGCTTCAAATCCTTCACTTAATGAACTATGGTAAAAGAGGGTTGAAAATGTTCCGTGAGTAAAGTGGAAAGTTTTGTTTTCAACGACGTTTTTCAATAAGCAATTGATCGCACCAGTGGCAGAGGGCATGTAGAAAATGTGATAATCTGACGGCAGCCCCATCTTTGACCGGATACCTTCGATAGCTTTTTTGCTTACTTCAGTGAACCGCGAACTGCGATGTGAAATAGATAAAAAATTGCTCGCAGCAATATCTTTGACCGCCTGCTTAATTTTAGGCGATAGTTGAGAAGGTCCTGGATTAAATGTTAAAAAGTCATCAGTATAATATTCTGGCACGGATCGTTCCTTTGATATTTCTTAAAGCTTCTATAAGGTCTCCCTCATAGGACTTATCAATGTCAAAAACCACGTAACCGATCTCAGGGTTAGTTTTCAAATACTGTGCAGATATGTTAATGCTTCTTTGACCGAACAGTGTGTTGATCTGCGACAGCATGCCCGGTACGTTATGGTGAATATGGAGAATTCTGTGGGTGTTCAGGTTTTGAGATAGCGACAAAGCTGGAAAGTTTGTAACTCCATCTGTACTGCCGCGGTCCATAAAATAAATCAACTTTTGAGAAACTGCCATTGCAATATTTTCTTGGGCCTCTTCAGTTGCTCCTCCGATATGTGGTGTCAATACTACGTTATCAAGTTTTTGTAACTCATTAACAAAAGGTGTAAAATGGTTTTCAGGCTCATTGTGAAATACGTCGATGGCAGCTCCAGCAATCGATTTTGATTTTAGCGCTTTCGCTAAGGCAGGTGTATCCACAACTTTTCCACGGCTCGTATTGATGATAAATGCATCTTTTTTCATCAGCTTTAATAGGCTTTCGTCTACTAAATTGTGGGTTAAGGATGTTTCAGGAACATGAAGCGTAATAATATCAGAAATCGAAAAGAGCCCTTTTAATGAATATGTATTTTTAGCATTTCCCAGCGGCAATTTTTGTTCTATATCATAGAAAACGACGTTCATTCCCATAGCTTCTGCAAGTACTGAAACCTGCATTCCAATACGTCCATACCCTACAATCCCTATCGTTTTACCACGTAGTTCATGAGAACCTGTAGAAACTTTTGCCCATTGCCCAGCATGTGCAGCAGCATTTTTATTAAAAAGATCACGCATAAGAACTATTGCAAGGCCTAATACCATTTCTGCAACCGAACGTGTATTAGAAACAGGATCGTTGAAGACTGGAATTCCTTTCATCATACCTGCTTGGAGGTCGACCTGGTTTGTCCCTATGCAGAAACAACCTAATGTAAGCAATTTATTGCATTTTTCAAACACTTCCCGGGTAATGTTTGTTCTTGAGCGTATACCAACGATATGCGCATCCTTGATCTTATCGATAAGCTCTTGACCCTTTAGAGCAGAAGAAAGAGCTTCAACATTGGTATATCCCTCTTTCTGAAAAATTTCGACAGCTTTGGGGTGGATGTTCTCTAGAAGAACGATCTTTATTTTAGATTTGGGATAAGAGAGCTTAGACATTGTTTTAACTCATCCACAGTTTTGGCTTCTTTGACACCTTTCTTTTCCAATACCTCAGGGCGCCTCACAATGCCAGTAAAAGCTATGAAATCGTCGACTAGGCCTTGATTATACAGTTCCCAATCAGTGATCCCATCTCCTATGCCTGTTTTTGGGATAGACCATAGTTCAGCCTTTTTCTTGGCAATTGAGACTTTATCTACCGGGGTATCTTTCTGTAAGCGTGCACCCTTCTTTGTCCAATCAAGTTCTATGCCAAGAACTTGATTATCAGGAATACCAAGTATTTTAGCGGTGGGCAAAATGACTTCTTTGATCATTCCGCTAACAATCCAAACCTCAGCCTCAATTTGTGAAATAAGTTCCTTCATTCCAGGAACTAAGAGTCCTTTTGCCACTTGTCCAAAAACCAAGAAATCATCTTTTGTAAGATTTGCAAGGGTAAGCCGTTTTTCAAGGGATTCAGAAAATGAGATCTTCCCAGCCATCCCATCCCTGGTAATCGCTTCAAAAAGCTTGGGATCAACCTTTTTAGCCCTAAGGATTTCCTCCAGGCTTTCCCGATTTATAAGTGTAGAATCAAAATCAAATACAACTGTCGCCATAAATCAATTATATAATCTTGAAAGACTTTTGCAGCAAGGGAGACAGAATACAGAGCCTTAATGCAAAACCTTATTACAACTGCTGCCTGTATTTCGGATTTGCCTGTCCCATGCGTATCGATGCCATTGTAAACGCCAGATTTTTCCAAAAGCCATGGTTGAAAAAGCCGTATTTCATTTTCCAGTAAAGTTCTTTCCACAGTGGTTGATACTTCATTTCAATAAATGCTTCGACCATCTGTTTTTGATCATCGGATAAAAAGTTCTCGTAGCGCTTATAAAAAACAAAAGCCCTCAACATATGCTTCATGATCCTCAGCTCACTTTCGCCCTGAAATTTTTGGTAATTACTCATTTCACTCTTAAACCATGTATAATCTGGCTGACGTGAACCCAACCACTGATTTTCGTGCTGTCTGTAAAACACTGTAGGGTCATCTATATAGTCCATGTGACCACACCCTGAAGCTACCAATGCAAGCCAATAATCGTGCACAAAGCCCTCAAATGGGATTGGAGTAGCCATGTTGACCAACTTTCGATTGAATAGCATTGTACATCCCCATGCGCCATTTTGGACCAGTACGCGATTAAGCTTACATGTGTTTACAGGGGTTATTCTAAGCCTATGCCAATGCGATTTATCAATAATCTGAAGATTGTTATCAACCACTGTCATGTCTGTGTGAACAAGCAAAGGAACATCGTTTCCATATTTCTTCTCTAATTCCAAAAGCTTGTTCAGCGATTTTTCAATCTTCTCAGGTTTCCATTCATCATCCTGATCGCAAAACATTACGTAGTCGGAATCTGCTAATTCCAAAGTCCGTGAAAAATTGGAAATGATTCCAACATTATTTTTGAAGGGGAGAATTTTAATTTTATCGGGGTGATTCTTTTGGAGTTCCTCAAGGAACTTTAATGTTTCGTCAGTAGAAGCGTCATCTCCAACTAGAAGACTCCAATTCTTATGCGTCTGAGCAAACAACGAGTCTATTTGTCGTGGCAAATACTTGGCGCCATTATAGCTCGCCATCACAATTTCAACATGTTTATCATCTGTCATAAGGCATTGTTACCACGGGATTTTATAAAATTAAACTCTAAAGATCTCCGCTTTCCTCTTTGCACAATACAAAATTATAATTAATTAATTTATAGACAGTTAATTATTTTATAAAATATAATTATATATGTATTTATTTCATGAGGTAAATAATGTTTAATGTTAGTAAAGAAATTTACAATTCAGTTAAACAAGGGAACCTTAAAGCCGAAGAGTTAGTTCTACGAAAAATCCCCACCGCCAATGGGCGTGTCTGGCAGATCCAAAGATTAAATGACTCCAATGAGACTATCCACTTAAAAGGCCCAGAATTAATAGATTTAATGAAAAAGGCTGCGAATTCTCATTCCCTACCTGAAAGCTTCTCAGAGCTAGGGAAAAATCAAAGATTTCGCGTGTTTTCAAAGGTTGTTCCTGGGCTGGAAACGGAAGAACATCGTAATGCAGTCAAAAGCACCCTATCAACCAAAATCAAGCACGTTAAAAGCACACTTCGCTTAGTAGGGTGGGGAATCTCTGAACTAAAACATAAAGGTCAACCTTTCCGTTCAATTCAAAGCGAGTATGTGATTGCCGAATTGACCCACACAAAAAAATTCACTACCAATGAACTGATGAGTATGCGACAAGCCTGGAATGAGTCACGCTCTTCTTTATCGTTTAGGGCATGGATCCAAAATGCTCAAAAATCATGGGCTTCAAGTGGCACTGCAGCGCCCTTTTTGCCATGGCTTTTAAAAACCCATCATGAAACTTTAGAGCATAACGCTTGGAAGAGCAGCGGCACTAACAAAAGTCTTATGGAATGGAGACAACAGCAGGTCAATTCCAATCCAGTCCTTGCAGAACCCGAATGGTACATGAGATTTAAGTGGTCACAAGACCAACAACACAGCAAAAGTCCCATTTCCTATGAAAACTGGCTCGATAAAGTAATTCAAGAACGAAGACAATTTTGGATCGATCAACCTAAAGATACCGAAGGACTCATCAACTTTAAAGAGTTCAATGATCAATTATTTCAAAAGTTTGAGAAACTTATTTTCAAATATGAACAGTCGGGATCCTCTCTCAACCACGATGTTTGGATTGCCCGCGAGCTTTGGAAAGAGTCCAATCCCCCTATATTGAGTGACGAGGAATTTATAAAACATTTAGCTTTGCTAAAACACAATTATCAACTTCAAAAGCCAATCTTAGAACAGCTAGAAAAAGCAAAGCAAAAGTTGGAACTTGCGGAAAAATCTTATGCTATAACCCCCAAAAATGTTTCCGGCAGGATTAGACGCGCATACCTTTCCAATCAGATCTATGAACACAGGCACCAGATCAAGAGATATGAAAAAGAACTTTCTAAACTGTATGAAAGTAAGTTAGTGGATTCTCCACAAAACCATGAAAGGGAAGAGCAATTACAAAAATGGAAAATCTCTCATTCGACATTATCCTTTGAAGACTGGAGCAAGCATCAAGTTGTGGATCCATTGAACCCACATATCTTTGTCAAATTGGGTCCAAAAGAAAGAACAGCATACCAGACCCATTGTGTGGATGGCGTTTTGATGCGAGGCCAAAATATTTATCAAACAGCTAAAGAAGAGACAGCCCATAGTGGAAAGGGATGGGTAATTTTTGTAATAGGCCCAAAAGAGGACTTATATTGTGGAAGTCATTTGCGTTCTGTTTTCCACCATTCTAGTTTTTTAAGCGATGCTTCGATAATGGGAGCCGGAGAGCTTAAAACGGATGAAAGCGGTAAAATTACCCATATTTCAAGCAAGAGCGGACACTACAAGCCCACACACAAGGAAAACAGGGCAATGTTGAAATGGTTTGAAGATCGCGGAGTCGATTTAAGCAATGTGACCTTCACATGCTTTCTGAAAAAGGGCCGTGTTTCAAAACCCATCAACGCAAAGCACTACCTAAACAGTCTAAAAGTACACTAGCAGCAGCGAACAGCCGGACGTATTGACAAGTTAAGACATTCTTAGCAAGCTTCCAAGCGCTCCAGTACCGAGAACGTTTATAAGCAAGTTTTAAAGCTTTTCCGCAGGCGTAAAGTGCGGTAGCGGAGCGAATGCGGAGCTACCGCCATGCGTTGAGTAACGAGTCTGTTAAATATTGTAGCTCGTGCTCCCTGCCCCCGGAGTACTGTGGCCAATGGCAATGGCACAGCCCCCTTAACAAACCGTAAAGCTTCATAAATTCCACTGATTGTATATACAATTTTATTCGCTTTAAAATAAAAAAAGAGATTTAGCGCTGAAAAAAGAAAAGGGACTAAACTTGCGTTTAGTCCCTCTTTTGAGTCTTGATGGACTCGAACCATCGACCCCCTCATTAAAAGTGAGGTGCTCTACCGACTGAGCTAAAGACTCTCTTGACCCCAAGGGGATTCGAACCCCTGTTATCGGAATGAAAATCCGGTGTCCTAGACCGGGCTAGACGATGGGGCCATACGCCATCAATCTTAGCGTTAAACACGCCTCAATCGGTAACGAGGCTTAAATCTACACTAATGGCCCATTATTCTGCAACGTCATTTCGCAAAAAAATCACAAAACCCTCAGATCTCTCACACAATAAAAATTTTGAGTAGCCTTATATCCGTTCTACATGCAATTGTCAGGGCTACAATCGACTCAAAATTTTAAATAAGATTAAAACTAAATATCATAATTTTATATAAATTGACCCTAAATTATAAAATACTCTATACTTTTTTAAGTTATATTTTTTAATAAACAAATACCAAATTTATATATGTCTATACCAGATTCTTTTATGATAGATTTTTTTGAAGGAAAAAAACTTACAAACAGCACTATCAGATATAGCATGTAGAAACTCCTTAAGTCTCGCATGATAGGTAATAGTGGCTTAATTAAACAAATTAAATTCAAAGGTAAATATGACGAGTATTTCTTTTTTACTATCTGAAGATCAAAGCTACCCTAGCATTCCTCAAGAGTGGTATACTCAATCTGCTCATTCGGTTTCCTCTTTGCCCCTCGCAGTTTTTCAGCCACCCTCTCTTTATCTTCCTTTAAATTCTCTTTCTCATTTTGAGAGTACCTCAGAAAGTCTTCCAGAAGTAGGGGTAGAAGAAAAATCTTTAAGAAAAAGGATCCGTAGATTTACATCAAAAGAATCAAATTTTATTGTTGCCTGCTATGAAAATGGATTAACACCTGCCGAAACTGAAAGAGAATTTTTTGAAAAATTTGGATACAAAAGAAAACTTGCATCAATTGTTGCAAGAATCAGAACCTTGACGGGAGAAAATTGGACAAACAAATCACAAAATCGTTGGACGGCAGAGGAAAAGAAGGCATTTCTTGAGGGTATTAAGATATATGGAAGTTCTCAAGACTCTTTTGAAAAAATTTCCAAGGATGTTTTTAAAGGCAGTAGAACAAGTTCGCAATTGAAGTCTAAATTTAGAACATTGAATCCTAAATTCGATAAAAATCCGCTTACAGATGCTCAGAAAGAATTAATTTTAGTTAATCTCAAAACTTATTCGGATGAAATTTCCGGAAGAATTCATTGGGAAGAAATGTCTAGGTATCTCTTTGAAGGAAAAAAATCCCCTGTGGTTCTTCGAGCATTTTATGATCGTTACAACCGTAATAAAGTGCCAACCTGACCCCTGTGGCACGAAAAGTACTATTAACACACCTTTGACGAAGCCAAATGTAACCTCACTCACCAGACAGAGTAATGACCAAAATCCTCTGTCTGGCAAGGTAGCAACCAAAAACCTCATTGTGACATAACCAAAACACCCTTTACCGCAAACGATTGTAAATCAAAAGCAACAGCATTTCTGCAGGCGGTAGCGCAGCCTCGACTTTAGCTTTTTTGGGGAAGTCAGAAGTCGGAATTCCCCAAAAAATGCTAAAGTCTAGGCAGTGTTCTTGCAATTCTTTACCTCTTCATTTTTCATAAAACCTTGTTGCTTTTCTTGCTCTTCCATTAATTAGGCTCCTAGGTAATACCAAAGGGACTCCACCTTTCGTATATCAAACAATAAATTGGAATTTTCATCAAACTCTGGTTCATCCAAATACAAGGCTTTTTTTCTTTTACGTTTTCTTATGTTTTGCTCCAATGCAGAGAGAGTAGATCTCTTCAAATGGTTATTCTTGCTTGTTCTACGAATTCAAAGCTTTTAAGAGCCCGAAACGTCACTGATTGCGATAATTTTTCACTTCCAGAATATCCTGCAAAATCTAAAGCTGGATAGCCTTCTTGAATCAACGCCTGTTTGACCAGTCTAATCAGTAGCGCGAATACTGGTTGTGACAGGATCGAGATCCTTTTGAAAAAATTCCGCTATGAGTTTCATTTTTGTATTTGGCCTTTTAGGAGCAATAAGATTCGTGAGGAATAGCGATCCAAACTTCTCTCATCACTTGATTCTACAAAATCTACCCAAATAGTTTAATGAGTAGGTTTTTAATATTTTTTATCTATTGCAGACCCTGATAATGTTCTAAAAATTTGGCAATGGAGATCTTTTAACCAAAATTTTTGAAAATGTGATTTAAATTGCATTAACTGCATATTATTTACAAATCTTCAAGCTTTCAAATCTGTCGATATCTAAAAGTTCTTCTAAAACTTCTCGTCCCTCACAATATTTTTTCCAGCATTCTTTATAGTAGTGATCGATTGCCAAGGTTGATTTGTTGAACACCTCATAAACGTGGGAAATGTCTTCTGCTTTTAAGTAATAGATAAGATATAAGTCATTACCTTGCTTATCAAGAAAAGCCGACTCGACTATAACTCCTTCATTTTCGAGAGACTCTAAAGTTTCGTTCATTCGATTTTTTAGTGTTTGAAATCAAATTCGTATTTCTTCAATCAATTCTTTTTTTAGTTTTGTTTTGATGCAAATTGTTTTCATGGTTTTTCCTTACAGTCTTTAATGAATTGAATGCTTGTAGGAAGGGGCGAAGATATGTCTTTTTCTATTTTGTACAACAACAGCTCATGGAAATGGAAGAGCTCGCACCTATAAGTACCAAGTTATATCAAAAAACAGGCCAAAAAGCTAGGTATGTATGGCAAACAGGATTTGATCTTATACATTAAGGAATGATCTTAAGCTACATTAAAGAGCATAAAGTGATTAAACGGGCAGAAGTGGTCGATTTGTGCTGTATTGGTCCTCATCAAGCAACACGTCTTCTTAAAAAATTAGTCAAGAAGGAAAGATTATTTTGAATTGTAGTCGCAAAGGAGTAGTTTATGATCGCAACATATAAATAAGCGCGCGTTCATAAAATTAGGATCGCGTCCGTAATTTATACATTGCTGGAATTTTCATAAAAACTTATTTTGCAAAGAAAATGGATTTAATATTAAAATGATAACGCGTTGAGTTTTTACCAATGCGCAAACCTATGAGGTATTTATGAACAATATATCCAGTGCTGAGAGCGCTTCCATGCCACTCAGTACAACGTACAACGTATTTTCATTGTCTCTTTCTTCCATTGTCTCTTCTTCTGGGCATCATTGCCATCATCATCATTGCTAATTTTTTCCCTATTGCCTGACATTATTTAATCAGAATGTGGTCTTTGCAGTTATGCTGAGCAAACGCTTATTAACTTTTTGCAAGTAAGTTTTGCACACGCAAATACATGTAGATACTTCTTTGCCAATCTATGTCCTAGGCCATTAGGGTAGTTTTTTTAATTAACAAACATCAATTCATTTTTTGGAGATATAAAATGCGTTATTTTATTTTTTACATCTTTTCAATTTTTTATTTTGCGTCTACTGCCATCGCTGAAGATTTAGTCGTTGGCACTACTAGTGGCTACGCCCCTTATGTCAGTATCAATACTCAGGGGGAGTATGAAGGATTCGATATCGATATTGCAAAAGCTTTAGCAGATAAGCTCGGTCGTAGGCTAGTCATCAAAGATTTTGGCAGTATGCCTGCATTAATTCTAGCCATCAAACAAAATAAGGCTGATGTCTTGATCTGGTCAATATCGATCACCCAAGAACGGCAAAAACAGATGGCCATGATTTACTATCAAGGGGAGAAGGCAACATCTTTGCCACTACTTTTTTGGGATAAAATTCCCGATAACATCAAAAGTTTAGAGGACATGGTCAACAATTCAAACGCTGTGATCAGCGTAGAAGCGGGCTCATTTCAAGAGAATGTTCTTCTTAGCATACCAGGGTTAACTCTTAAACAGGTCGACAAAGTTAGCGATGCCATCCTCGAACTAAAATATGGCAAATCACAAGCTGTTCTTGTTGATAACTCTCAGAAAATAAGTTACACGGAAAAATTTCCAAAGTTAAAAAGCCTCACCATCGACCTACCAGAATCTAAGCAGTCCATGGGCAATGGCATCTGTTTAAATTCAAACAATAGAGATCTCATCGCAGCTATTCAAAAAGCGGTAAATGAACTTTTCAGCGATGGAACAATTACCAACCTCGAAACGAAGTGGAAGCTAAAGGAGTAACCATGGATCGCACATCTTTTGATCTAATTTTGCGCTCGCTACCGCTCTTATTAAAGGGCTTAAGCCTTTCGCTGCAAATATTTGCGATAGCCTCCCTCTTTAGCTTGAGTTTAGGATCGGTAATGGGATCTTTAACATGTAGACGGTTGCGCTGCCGCTGGATTTCTCCTGCTATCGAAGGGATTACTTTTGTGCTGCGCGCTGTGCCCGTTTATGTTCAATTACTTATTGCCTACTTTGTGCTGCCAGATCTTCTTGACCTTGAACTCGAAGCTTTTCCAGCTGCGATTATCGCCTTGAGTTTATGTTCTGCAGGCTATACTGCCCAAATTGTGCGCGGCGGCCTTAATGCTGTACCCAACGAACAGTGGGAGGCGGCATATACGCTAGGATATTCTGTAATGGATTCTCTGCGCTTCATCATCTTTCCCCAGCTATTAAGGAGCATATTGCCTGCCCTAACAGGTGAATTCGATTCACTACTCAAAAGCACAGCAATATTGGCTTCAATTGGTCTTTTAGAACTAACACGTATGGGTATGAATATCGTTTCACGTGAAATGGATCCCTTACCTATCTACTTAGCTGTGGCGGGACTTTACGTGGGGGTATCAGCTACCATTAACATTATTTCTAGAAAACTGGAGAGGAGGTTGCGTTATGCTAATAATTAAAAATCTTTATTTAAAAAAAGGATCTCCTCTCAAACAAATCCTGGGAGGAATTTCCGTTTGCTTTCCGCAAGGTAAAATCTCCTTGTTAGTTGGAAGGAGCGGCGCAGGAAAAAGCTCTTTAATGCGCTGCATGGCTCAGCTGGAAACTACTTATGAGGGTGAAGTGCTTTTCAATGGAGAGTCTCTCCAGAGCTTAGCTGCTTCTAAGAGAGCACAGACTCTAAGCTATATTGCCCAAGGATATGCACTATTTCCACACCTTACTGCTTTAGACAACTGCAGCCAGCCTCTTCAGGTTGTCGCCAAGATGCAAGCGTCTGAAGCAAAGCAAAAGGCTGTGGCTGTTATGAAATCTCTTGGGATGGCAGAGTATGGTTCCGCTTACCCTAGTGAATTGTCTGGAGGGCAACAACAGCGCATTGCGATTGCCAGAGCGCTGGCTCTTGAGCCACAAATCTTATTGCTGGATGAGCCGTCGTCAGCATTGGATCCCGATAACAGCAAACAGTTAGCCGAAATCCTCAGAGAATTGGCCTTACAAGGCAAAACCCTTGTGGTCTCCACTCAGAATATGCTGTTCGCTGAACAACTTCAAGGAACTTACTATTGCATCGATAATGGTCGTTTGCAAGGTAATGAAATTTAAAAATAATAACCAGGGAGAATTAAAATGTTATCTTTATCTATACAAGAACCTAAATCGCGATAGTTGCAGCTGCAACAGGTTTGCTACACTCAATTGCCAGAAAAAAGCAAATTAGCAAAAATTGCAAGGTTGTATGCAAATGCGTTTGCAGACCTCCCTTGGAACGAATACAAAGTTTGTCAAAATGGCCACTATTTTGGGCGGCAACTGTCTGATTTAACGAGTTGCACAAACTGTAGTCAACCTCTAAAAATAGCTTATCCGGAAGAAGAAACTTCTGAATATATTGCTAAAGAAGTAACAAAGCCAGAAGGCACTCTCATTACATTTGAAGATGAAAGGGGGGAAGTCTTTGCAGCAGGATGGGGTTATGCATGTACTACTGAAGCTTTGCAAGCTAAATACAGCTCTTCAGAAATGAAGGAAAAAGTTGTATATAGAATAAAGAAGGCAGCAGAAAAGGTACAAAAAGTATTTTATCTGTCTGAAATCATGGTGGATAATGCTGTGCAAAAACAAGGCATTGCGACAAAAATCACGAAATGTCTTTTAGAAACAGCACAATCATTGAACTTGAATTTAGTAATGCGTACCCGTAGTGACTCTCCAATGGTCCGAATTGCAAATAACATGCAAATGTCTCAAGTTATAGGCTTGGGGGAAGACACAGATAACCCAAATAGAGTTTTATACATAAAAATATAAGATTCAGCCTCCCTTTGGGAGGCTTTTTAAGAAATAAATAAAGTATAGCCTTAGTTCTTGCTCGAAAATCAAGGAAATACCAATGGAAACCATAGATAAAGAAGCGTGGCTTACCAAGCTTGTCGCTTTTGACACAACCTCTTGCAATTCAAATTTGCCTCTCATCGAATGTGTGGGAAGTTGGCTCGATTATCTCCAAATACCCTTTACGCTTACTTATGATCCAACGAAAACCAAAGCAAATTTATTCGCCTCACTGCCTGCATCCGATGGTTCTTTAAATGGGGGCTTGATCCTTTCAGGACATACGGATGTTGTACCTGTTTCTGGACAAGTTTGGGATAGTAACCCCTTCTGCGCAATCAAAAAAGACAATCGGATTTATGGCAGAGGAACCTGCGATATGAAAGGCTTTCTTGCAGTAGTGCTGTCTTTAATTCCCGAATTTCAATTTAACTCCCGCAAGCATCCTGTGCATTTGGCCTTTTCTTATGATGAAGAAGTAGGATGTTTAGGAGTACCTTTACTGATTACCGATTTTCAGCGAAAAGGAATTCAACCTACAGCCTGTATTGTAGGTGAGCCAACAGAAATGGTGCCGGTCATTGCGCATAAAGGGATCAATAGTTTTAGATGTCGCCTACATGGGCATACTGCCCATTCCTCCCTAACCCCTAAAGGTTGTAACGCCATTGAATATGGAGCAAAATTAATTTGTTGGTTGAGAGGTTTTGCTGAACAACTTAAAGAGACAGGGATTAAGGATGATCTATATGATGTACCCTATACAACCTTGACTAGTACTATGGTCTCGGGTGGAATTGCCATGAATACAATCCCCTCGTTACTTGAGTTTCTGTTTGAGTTTCGTAATTTGCCACACGACAATCCAACTAAAATCTCTCAAGCCATCAAGGATTATGTAAGGGAGTATCTGATTCCAGAAATGCAAAAAGAATCGAAGGATGCTTTAGTAGAGATAGAGCCAATAAATTGTATTCCTGCTTTTCAAACTTCAGCAGATTTAGAATTAATCGGAATCATAGGAAAGAGAGACAACATAAAGAAAGTTTCCTATGCAACAGAAGCTGGCTTATTTCAAAAAGCAGGCATTCAGACGATTGTTTGTGGTCCAGGAAGTATTATGGAGGCACATAAAGCAAACGAATTTGTATCCTTGGACCAACTGGAGGAGTGTGAAAAATTTCTTCGTATGGTTGTGAGATAACGCTATCATAAGAAAAAAGAATAGCGGACGAAGCGGACTTTACAAACACAGTGCCGCAGCTTTTGCCGTAGGCCGTGGAATGCGGTGGCGACCTTAGGGAGCTGCCGCCCTTGCCCTGACCCAAAGGCAAAGCTTTGTTTTCAAAGCCTTACCTAATATCTTGTTATACCTCTCTTGTACTGTCCCCAAAAAGCTGAAAAAATAATAAGTAGATTCGAGAATTAATCATTATTTTTCAAAAGG